>CAYXLY010000400.1:0-4584 GCA_964466005.1 uncultured Spirochaetaceae bacterium
GCGCAAGTACAACCTGCTGATCGGCGAGCGCACGGCGGAGTTCATCAAGATCCGCATCGGGACGGCCTATCCGACGGAGACGATGGACTCGATCGAGGTGAAGGGGCGCGATCTCGTTCTCGGCGTGCCGAAGACCCTCGAGATCAAGTCGGAGGAGGTCCGTGAGGCCCTGGGCGAGCCGGTCAACGCGATCGTCGAGAGCGTGAAGATGGCGCTCGAGAAGACTCCGCCCGAGCTGTCCGCGGACATCGTCGACAAGGGTATCGTGCTGGTCGGGGGCGGATCGATGCTGGCGAATCTCGACGTCCTGCTGCGGGAGACGACCGGTCTGCCCGTGATGCTCGCCGAAGATCCGCTGACCGCGGTCGCGGTCGGCACCGGTCGCTGTCTGGACGAGCTGCGCCTCCTGAAGGAGGTCACGATCCGATCCTCCTCCTGAGGCGGCTTCGGACGCAATCGTCTCTCGTGACCGGTCTGCGTGAGACCGAAACGGCTTTCGCGCCCGGGCGGGAGCCAGGAGAGAGAGGACGGGTCACGGGGGCATGCCCGACCTTCTGAAGCGCTTCGGCGCGCTGCTCGTCATCGCATTCCTGATCCTCTTGACGATCGTCTCGATGGTCCTCGACCGGGGGACGATCGCAGAGGGTGGCCGTCGGCTGCCCTGGTGGCAGGCGATGGTGCTCGAGACGACGGCGACCGTGGAGCGGGTCGTCGCGGCCCCCTTCGACGGAGCGGAGCGGATCGTGACCGAGTACGTCGACCTGATCGGGGTTCGGGCGGAGAATCAACGCCTGCGTCGACGGATGGCGGAGATCGAGTCCGAGAACCTGCAGCTTCGGGAGGCGCTCGTCGCGAGCGGCCATCTGTCCCGGGTGGCGGCCATGCGGGACGACATCGAGATCCCGATGCTGCCCGCGGAGGTCGTGGGGCTCGACGTCTCGCCCTGGTTCCGATCCGTGCTCGTCGATCGTGGGGCGGAGCACGGCGTTCTTCCCGGCCATCCCGTGATGACACACGAAGGCGTCGTCGGCGTCGTGACGGCGACCTCGGGACATGCAGCCAAGACGATGCTGATCCTCGATCGCCAGAGCGCCGTCGATGCGGTCGTCCAGCGCAGTCGGGCGCGCGGAATGGTGCGCGGCGTCGGACGCGAGCGGCTCGAGTTCGAGTTCGTCGTCCGGGACGCCGACGTGGCGCTCGGGGACGTGGTCGTGACCTCCGGCCTCGGAGGGGTCTATCCCAAGGGACTCCGCCTGGGGCAGGTGGTGGAGCTCAGGGAGGCCGGCGGACGACTGACGCGAGTCGCCCTCGTCGAGCCCTCGGTCGATCTGGGGCGGCTCGAGCAGGTCTTCGTGATGCTGCGCCGGGGACCGACGATGGAGCTTCTCTATCGACCCAACCGACCCGAGGAGGATCTCGACGGCCCCCACCGTCTCCCGGCCGCGATCGTCGACCGTGAGTCGGCAGGCGAGGAGGCTGCCGGCGAGGCGGTCGGCGACGACGCGGCGGAGGCGTCGCCGTGAAGTCCTTTCTCGCGATTCTCGCGCTGGGACTCCTCGCATTGATCGGGCAGGGCGCGCTGGCCCGCTTGCTGCCTCCGCCCTGGTGTCCGGACATCGCATGGCTGGTGGTCGTCGCGCTCGGCCTGCGCTGGCCGCACTTTCTCTCGGGTCTGCTGCTGGCGGTGCTTCTGGGCTATGCGATGGATCTGGTCTCGGGCTCCCTGATGGGACAGCACGCGTTGATGCGGCTGCTGAGCTATCTCGCGGCTGCCGTGGCTTCGAGACAGCTCGACCTCTCCGGCGCGCTGCCGGTCTCGATCTTCGTCTTCATCGCCATGCTCTTCCATGGCCTCGCGATGGTGGCCACGCTCTCCTTCTTCGTCGGGTCGTCGGGGATCGGGATCCACGTCGTGGGACAGGCCCTCGTTCACGCGATGGCGAACGTGCTGGCGGCCCTGCCCGTGCTCGCTCTCGTCGAGCGACTGAGGGCGCGTCTTTGGGAGGAGGAGCTCGGTCGCCGGAGCTGGCCGATGGGGCTGCCGCAGGGGAGGAGCGTCTGATGCTCGACTCCTTCGGTGAGACCCGCCTGTCGAGCACGGGAGACGGACCCGGGCCGCTCCGGATCTGGCCCTTCGTCGTGATCGTCGTCCTGGTCTTCTCGACCTTCTTCGGGAGGCTCTTCCAGCTCCAGGTCCTGGAGTACGAGGATGCCATGAGCCAGAAGGTCGCGAACTACGTTCGAACCGTCCGCCTGGAAGCGCAACGCGGCGTCTTCGTGGATCGCGAGGGACGCACGATCGCGGCCAGCCGACCGGCCTACGGGGTCGATCTGATTCCGCACGAGATGCGGAGCTCTTGGCGGGTCTACTCCGTGCTAGGAGCCGTGCTCGGGCGCGATCCCGAGGAGCTGGCGACGCGGGTGGGCAAGCCGACCGGGCGCCGCCGCTTCCAGCCGGTCTCGCTCTCCCGGGATCTCTCGCTCGAAGAGCGCGCTCGTCTGGCGGCTCATCGCTACGCGCTGCCCGGCGTGGAGCTCTACCAGAAGCCGATCCGCGACTACGTGTACGGTCGGATGGCGGCGCAGCTGCTGGGCACGATCGGGGAGATCGGGCCGCGGGAGCTCGCGCGCCCGGAGTTCGAGGACTATCGCTCCGGCGAGACGGTCGGAAAGACCGGCCTGGAGGCGATGCACGAGGCCCATCTCCGAGGCCGGGCGGGGGGCGTCAACCTGGTCGTCGACGTGGCGGGTCGCGAGATCGAGGAGATCGATCGCATCGAGCCGGTTCCCGGCGGACGCGTCGTGCTGACCCTGGATCTCGACCTGCAGCGAGCGGCGGAGGAGGCGTTCGTCGCCGCGGATCCGGAAGCGCCGGACCCGATGGGAGCGCTGATCGCGCTCGATCCCCACGACGGGGACGTGCTCGCGATGGTCTCGAAGCCCGCCTACGACGCCAACGCCTTCGCCGGGGCCGTCGATCGCGAGACCTGGCGTGCGCTCAATCAGGACGAGTGGCGCCCCCTCCGCAACCGGGCGATCGCAGGCGTCTACCCCCCCGGCTCCACCTACAAGGCGATCGTGGCGGCTGCGGGACTCGCCGAGGGGATCGTCGACGAGACGACGGTCGTGCCGTGTCCCGGGCATTATCGTCTGGGGCGGCGGGTCTATCGCTGCTGGAAGCGCGGGGGGCATGGCCCCGTCGACCTCGAGGCCGCGTTGATGAGCTCCTGTGACGTCTACTTCTACGAGCTCGGTCGCAAGCTCGGGGTCGAGGCGTTGGCCCGTCATGCCCGTCGCTTCGGTCTCGGCTCTCCCACGGGCATCCGGCTCGGAGGCGAGGTGGGGGCGCTGGTGCCGACTCCGGAGTGGAAGGAGCGGACCCGGGGCGAGCCGTGGATCGAGGGAGAGACGATCTCGCTGTCGATCGGTCAGGGGGCCAACCTGGCGACGCCGATCCAGCTCGCCGTCGCCTACTCGGTGATCGCGAACGGAGGCCACCTGATCCGGCCGCGTCTGGTCCTGCGCCGCGAGACCTGGGACGGAGAGCTCGTGGAAGAGAGTGCCCCCGAGATCCGAGAGCGCGACGTCCTGGCGCCGGCGATCCTCGAGGTGGTGAAGCGCGGCCTGACGCGGGTGGTGATGGATCCGGCCGGCACGGGCGGGCGGGCGCGGGTGCCCGGGATCTCCGTGGCGGGCAAGAGCGGCACGACCCAGGTCGTGAGCCTCGATCGGGTCGAGGGGCTGGAGCCCGAGGAGATCCCCATCCGATATCGCGACCACGCGCTCTTCGTGGCCTTCGCGCCGACCGAGTCGCCCGAGATCGTGGTGGCCGCCGTCGTCGAGCACGCGAATGGAGGCGGGGGGGCAGTGGCTGCGCCGATGGTGCAGAAGGTGCTGGCGCGATATTTCGAGAAGAGGGAGGGCGGCGTCCCGACGCGTCTGGCGGGACCCGGGTCCGTGCCTGCCGGGGCCTCGCGATGAGCGCGCTGCGCGTCGAGCGGCGCCGCGTCCAGCATTGGGACTGGGTCCTGACGGGGCTCGTCCTCGGCCTCGCGGCGATGGCGCTGGTCAATCTGGTGTCCGCCGCCGCCTCGGGCGTCGAGGGCGGAGCCGACATCGTCGGTCGGCAGATGAGCGTGATGGGGCTCGGCGTCCTTGTGATCGGCCTGGTGGTACTGATCGACTATCGCCACTACGACCGCTTCGCCTATCTCCTCTACGGGGCGACGGTGGCGCTGCTGCTGCTCACGCTCGCGGTGGCCGACGAGACGCGAGGCGCTCGTGCGTGGCTGCTCTCGGGCCGCTTCCAGCCCTCCGAGATCGCGAAGATCGGGATGGTGTTGGCCCTCGCTCACTTCTTCGGCCGGAATCCCCCGTCCACGATCCGCCGCTTGCGCGACCTCTTCGTTCCCGGACTGATCGTGGCCGTGCCCGTCGGTCTCGTGGTGGCCCAGAAGGACCTGGGCGTGGCGGTCCTCACGCTGCTGATCGGATTGACGGTGATGCCTCTGGTCCACGTGCCCTTGCGCGTCTGGGTCGGCTTGAGCATGGTCGGCCTGGCGGGCCTGGCGGCGCTCTGGCGAT
>CAYXLY010000401.1:0-4580 GCA_964466005.1 uncultured Spirochaetaceae bacterium
CCTCCTCGATGCCGAGGCCTATCAGCGGTCCGTGGCGGAGCGGGAGAGCTGAGGCCGGCCACGCGACGGACTCAGCCCGACTGACGCGCCAGACGCAGCCGGGCCACCTCGGCCCAGGAGCCCTGCGGCTCCAGCTGCAGGTATCGCCTCCAGTGCTCGCAAGCCTGGCTCTCCCTCAGGATCTTCTCGTAGAGCAACGCGAGATTGATGTGCAGGTCCGGATACATCGGATCGGCACTCAGGGCTCGACGGTAGTGAACGAGCGCGAGCTCGTTCTCGCCATCCTCCTCGAGCACGTTGGCCAGGTTGAAGTTGGCCTCGACGTGGTCCGACTCGCGGATGAGGCACTCCCTGAACGCACGCCGCGCCTCCTCGCGGCGACCCTGGTTGTATCGCACGGCGCCCAGGTTGCAGTAGGCATCCGCATGATCGGGATCGAGCTCGATGGCCTTCTCGTAGGCCTCGACGGCTTCGTTCCAGCTCCTCGGCTCGGCGTCGAGCTCGCAGCCGCGCTCGAACCAGGCGATCGACTCCTCCCAGCCACTCGCCGCCGCCTCGCTCCCCGCGTCCGCCCCGCCCGCGAGCGCGGCTGCCTCCGTCAGCGATGCGGCCGCCTCCGTCAGCGAAGAGACCCGCGCCGAGCCGTCCGGATCGCCCGCGAACTCGAGCAGAAGCTGCCCTCCCACCTCTTCTAGGCGCCCTTCCCGTCGCACCACGAGACGATCGGAGCGCTCGTCCCAGAGTCGCAGCGCCGCTGCGGGCTCGTCCATCTCGGGGAGTCGATCTCGGAGCATCTCGAGGTTGCGCCGGATCCTCTGGAGCGGAATGCCCTTGTCGAGCAGGGACACGATCGTGCGGAGACAGACCAGATCCCGGAAGGCGACTCCCTCTCCGGGCGAGACCATGGCCAACGAATCCAGCAGCTGCGTCTTCTGCCAGTAGCGCAGCCGGCGCGGCGAAACCTTGAGGATTCGCGCGACGTCACCGAGCGAGTAGTCCGTCACGCGGCAAGCATGACACGTCGACCGCCGACTGTGAACCACTTTGGGCATCCCGAGCCGCTCGAACCGCATGACTCCGACGACACGGCCCGATCGCACGGGCTAGGCTTGCCCCCGGCGAGGTTCCCGCGGCTGGTGCCCGGCCTCGACTTCAAATCGAGTGTGGATCGTGTCGCCACGATCCAGGCGGGTTCGATTCCCGTCCCTCGCCGCCAGCCTCGCCGTCCGCTCTCTCTGCAGCCAGTCGCTCAGCCTGCGCGGACGAGAGGCGCAGCCCTTCCGAAGAGGTATCCCTGACCGTAGGGGATGCCCAGCCCCTGCAAGGTCTCGAACTCCTCGGTCGTCTCGATGCCCTCTGCGATGATCTGTCCGCCGAGCTTCCCGGCCACCGCATGGAGGGCGCGCAGCAGCTCCTGTCGGGGGGGATCCGTATCGATGCCCCGCACCAGCGACAGGTCGACCTTGATGAAGTCGGGCGCGAGCTCCATGACCGCCTCGAGGCTGCCGTAGGCGACCCCCGTGTCGTCGAGCGCGATCCTGAATCCGAGCTCCTTGTAATGGTCGCGCGCCTCACGAAAGATCGAGAAGTTGTCGATGGACTCGCGCTCGGAGATCTCGAAGACGAGGTCCTCGGGCCGCAGCCGAAGGTCCCGGAGCGAGTCCTTCAACACCTCGCCGCGAAAGGCCGGATCATGGATGGCCGTCGGCAGGCAGTTCAGGAAGAGCAGCCGCCCCGGCTCGAGCCCGCGAGCCCCCCGCAACGCGGTCCGGCGGCAGAGACAATCGAGCTCGAACACGAGCCCGGTCTCCTCCGCCCGCTGGAAGAGACGATGGGGCGCGTGGAGATCGGTCTTCCACGGCCCCCTCACGAGCGCCTCGAAGCCCAGGACCTCCCGGGTCGTCAGGTTGACGATCGGCTCGTAGAGAACCGAGATGTCCTCGGCGAGCACGAGCTGCTGGAAGATCCGGCGTCGATCACGTCGGGTGATCGCCCGGTTCAGCTCGGCGTCGCGACGCGCCTGCTCGAGGGCCGCGAGGATCTGACGCGCCTCGCCGAGGCCCGGATCGTAGAAGCTCGTCGCCTGTCCGACGGACAGATCCGGCGCGTCCCGCTCGTAGGGGTAGACGATCTTCTGCCCCTCCTGCTCGAGTCTCTCGACGAGTCGACGCTCGATCTCGGGCAGTCGCGTGCAGTAGAAGTGCGAGTCGGAGCGGGGCCGAAAGAAGAAGAGCGCCAGCTCGTCCGGACCGGCGGAGCCGGTCACCATCAGGTCCTCCTCGCCGAGATCGGGCAGGCAGGCTTCCCGCACGAGGGCGCCCAGCGTCTCGACCGCGCGGCGATGCGCTTGCACCCCATAGCGACTTTCGATCCGCGCCAGGGGCGACCCGTCGACGAGCAGCAGAGCGAGCGCCTCGCCTCGACGCAGCGCCGAGCCGATCCGCTCGGCGTGATCACCGTAGTGCGCGCACGGAAGCGATTCTTCCTGCTCCGGAACGGGGAGAGTGGGCATACGAATACCCCATCGGAGGCCGCAGCGGCCTCGATGAGTGAAATCTCGACCGCGAATGCTAGGCGGGGCGCGCGGCCAGGAGACTGCCGGTCAGCGAGTCCCGGGCGGCGGGGATCTCGGCTGGAGGCCCCTCCGCGACGACCTGCCCGCCCGCCGGCCCCCCGCCGGGACCGAGGTCGATCACCCAGTCGGCTGCGCGGATCACATCGAGGTCGTGCTCGACCACGAGGACGCTCGCCCCGGCCTCGATGATCTCGTCCAGGCATCGCAGCAGGATCGCCGTATCGGCAGGATGGAGGCCCGTGGTCGGCTCGTCGAAGACGTAGAGGACGCCCTCGGCGCCGCCGGCCAGCGCCTGGCCCAGTCGCAATCGCTGCGACTCGCCTCCCGACAGGGTGGACAGCGGCTGCCCGAGCGTCAGGTAGCCGAGGCCGACCCGAACGAGGGGCTCCAGCTTCTCGACGATCTTCGAATCGTTCGAGAAGACCTCACAAGCCTCCTCCAGCCCGAGGCCCAGGACATCCACGATCGTGAGCCCCTCGACCTTCACGTCGAGCGCCTCGCGACGGTAGCGTCGCCCGTTGCAGGCATCGCAGGGAATCCGGACGTCGTCGAGGAACTGCATGTCGATCCAGACCTCGCCCGCCCCCTCGCAGGCGTCACAGCGCCCGCCCGGGACGTTGAAGGAGAAGTACCCGGCGGACCAGCCGCGCGCGCGAGCCTCTCGCGTCGCCGCGAAGCGCTGCCGGATCCGGTCGAAGGCCTTCGTGAGGGTCGCCGGATTCGATCGCGCACCGCGGGTCGCCGGACGCTGATCGACGACCACGACCTCCTCGAGATGCTCCGCGCCCTCGATCCGCTTCCAGGGCCGGCTCGTCTCTCCGAGAGACGGCCTCGGGACGAGGCCCGGGACGAGGACGTCCCGGATCAACGTCGACTTGCCCGCACCCGACGCGCCGGTGATGGCCACCAGACCCCGCAGCGGAATCTCGACCGTCACGTCGGCCAGATTGTTGGCATGCGCCTCGACGATCCGCAGACGCGGCGTCCGGCTCAGATCCCGCGCGGGCGCCCGACGGGTCGGATCGAGCTCGCCTCGCAGGGCGGCGCCTGTCTTCGAGTCCACGCAGGCGCGGATCTCGGTGACCGGACCCGCCGCGACGATGCGACCGCCCTGGCGTCCCGCGCCGGGCCCGAGATCGATCACGTGGTCCGCCGCCTCGACCAGCTGCAGCGCATGCTCGACGACCACGACGGTATTTCCCTGATCGCGGATGGCCATCAGCACGCGCAGCAGACGTTCGAGGTCGGCGGCATGGAGTCCGATCGACGGCTCGTCGAGCACGTACAGGGAGGCGGTGAGGCTTCCGCCCAGAGCCGTCGCGAGCTGGATGCGCTGCGACTCTCCGCCGGAGAGCGTTCGGACCGTCCGGTCGAGCGTGAGATAGCCCAGCCCGACTGCGTGGATCGTGCGCAGCCGACCGCAGAGGAGCTCGAGCAGTCGTCGAGCGCCCTCACCTCCGACGGCGCGGACGCGGAGATCCTCGGACCAGTCCAGCAGCTCGGCCAGGGTCCACCTGCCGAGATCCGCCAGCGAGCGACCCTCGACGAAGACCGCTCGCGCCTCCGGTGAGAGCCGGGTGCCCTCGCACTCCGGACACGGGTCGAAGCGTCGGTGGCGCGCGAGCTGGACCCGGGCCTGAATCCGATAGCGCCGTCCCTGAAGCCAATCGAAGAAGGCGCGCACGCCGCCCCAGGATCCGTTGGGGTCGCCCTCGAACACGAACTCGCGCTCGGTCGGGGAGAGCTCGGCGAAGGGGCGCTCGAGATCGATTCCCGCCGCACGACAGGCATCGAGCATCCGCTGGCGCACGCGCGTCGTGTTCTTCGTGGCGAAGAGCGCGACCGCGTCCTCGGCCAGGCTGAGGCTCGCATCGGGCACCACGCGATCCCAGTCGATCTCGGCGATGCGTCCGAAGCCTTCGCAGCACGGGCACGCACCGATCGGACTGTTGAAGGAGAAGAGTCCGGGGCTGGGCTCCGGGAAGCGGCGACCGCAGCCGGCGCA
>CAYXLY010000402.1:0-4568 GCA_964466005.1 uncultured Spirochaetaceae bacterium
CGCGCACGCATTCGAGACGTTGTAGGCGGGGATGCCGGTCTGTGCGACCTGCTTCTGGATCTCCTGGGCGATCGGCCGCGCCGCGCCCATGAGGTTGCCGGCCGCCATCACGCCCATGTCCTTCATGGACACGCCCCCGTCGGCGAGCGCGCCGAGGACGGCCTCGCTCGCGAGGTCGAGCACGTCCTTCTCCTTGTGCTTGCCGAACGGGGTCATCTTGATTCCGAGAATCCAGACGTCGTCACTGGCCATTGGGTCGATCCTTTCGCGGGGGGCCCGCTGCGTTGGAGTGGGATGAGAGGAAAGGGGAGGGAGTCGAACGGACGGCCGATTCGGGCCGGCCGCGCTGTGAGCCGCTCAGCCGACCGGCTCGAAGCCGAAGTTGACGGCCTCGACGCCCTCGCTGTCGGCGCCGATCGGGAAGGTCGTGAGTCGCAGCTTCATGCCGACCTGCACGTGCTCGGGGTCGGCGGGCACGTTCACCACGTTGCCCCGCACGCTCGTCCCGTCGCAGTCGACCACGCCGGACACGAAGGGGACCGGGATGCCGGGGGCTGCGAAGGAGACGATCGTGAAGGCCCGGAGCTCGCCCTCGGTCGCGACGCGTGCATCCGTGAACTCCGTGCCCGAGCAGCGGGCACAGGCGTTGCGCCGATCGAAGAAGCGCGCTCCGCAGCTCACGCACTCGTGTGCGACGAGATGGGGATCATCGCCGATCACCAGATAATCGACGAAGGGAATCTGCTCGGCCACGGGGACCTCCTTGATTGCTCTTGCGGGACCCGATTGATCCGGCGGGGCGAAAGTATACCCGGCCCTCCGCGGATGGCCCGCGCCGGGCGGGCCCCTCCGGCGCCTCCGCCCCGGCCCTCTCCCCGATCGTCCGACCGGACGGACGGACGCTCCCGGTCCCCGCGAGCGGTCTCCGACCGGGTCCCCGCGAGCGGTCTCCGACCGGGTCCCCGCGAGCGGCCTCCGACCGGGTCCCCGCGAGCGGCCTCCGACCGGGTCAGAGACGAAGCCCCGGCTCGCCCCGGGCCTCCGGATGCTCCGCGAGAAAGGCGGCCTTCACCGCGCGGGTGGGCTGGCGGCTGTCATCGTGGCTCCAGCCCGGGGGCCCGAGGAGGTAGCCGAGGCGGGCCCCCGGACCGAGACCCGGCCGAGCGATGTCGCGGAGCAGAGCGCCGTACTCGTGGAAGGCCACCCGCAGGGGGTTGAAGGTCCCGATCGGGTGGAGGATGCCGTAGCGCGGCGGATCGTCGTCCCGTTCGGGCACGTAGCTCCCGAAGAGGCGATCCCAGACGATCAGGACGCCCGCGTAGTTCGCGTCGAGATAGCGGGGATTCGTCGCATGATGGACGCGATGATGGGACGGCGTGTTGAAGACGGCCTCGATCGGCCGGGGAAGTCTCCGGACGGCCTCCGTATGGATCCAGAACTGATAGACGAGATTGATCGAGCCACAGAGGAGCACCAGACCGGGGTGGAAGCCGATCAGGACCAGCGGCACGCGCAGCACGACCAGCCCCGTCGCTTTCGAGATCCAGGGCTGTCGGAGGGCCGTGCCCAGGTTGTAGTACTCGCTCGAGTGGTGGACGACGTGACTCGCCCACCACCATCGGACGCGATGGGAGAGCCGGTGGGACACGTAGAATCGAAGGTCGTCGAGTCCGAAGCAGAGGACTCCGGTCGCGAGGCCGATCGGGAGCGTCGCCAGGCGAAGATCCCAGGCGACCCAGAGCAGCGCCGCCGCGGCGCCGCCGACGAGCACGCCCTCGACGACGTTGCCCATGCCCATGGCGAGGCTCGTCGCCGTGTCCCGGCGCTCGTAGTGGCCCGGCAGGCGCCGTCGCGCGACCAGCCAGGCTTCGACCCCGAGCAGCAAGAGGTAGAGCGGCGCAGCCAGGAATGCGACATCCGGGAGATCGGGAAAGGCGGGCGAGGGCTCCAAGGGCACTCCGGAATCGAGGCCGGCGACCCGGCGACGACGGACGATCGCGGGCGATCGTGGGCCAGGATAGACGATCCGACGCGGGATCGAAGCGGAATCGCCGGAGGACCGGCGCACGCCGATCTCCATCCCTTCGGTGATCCCGTCTCTTTCGGTTAGTGTGTGGCCCGATCTCGACCTGGTGACGGGGAGCCCGCTTGAGCACGTTCTTCGACTTCCGGGGCATTTTCGGCAACGTCAATACCCGGACGATCTATCTCTACTCGATCCTGATCGGGGTCTTCGCCGGGCTGGGGGCGCTGCTCTTCGATGCCCTGCTCGAGCAGGCCTCGCATCTCACGATGCACGTCTGGGCCCAGCTCCCCGTCCCCGCTCCGCACGGCGACTCCATCGGGGGCGGCGTCGTGGAGACCGGACCGCCCCGACGCTGGCTTCTCGTCCTGCTCCCGGTCGTCGGCGGACTGATCTCGGGTCTGCTCGTCAAGACCTTCGCGCCGGAGGCGGAGGGGACGGGGACGGACGGCTACATCGATGCCTTCCACAACAAGGGCGGCGTCATGCGGAGTCGCGTGCCGCTCGTGAAGTCCTTGGCCACCCTGGCGACCCTCGCCTCGGGGGGGAGCGCGGGAAAGGAAGGTCCCACCGCGCAGATCGGCGCGGGGATCGGCTCGGCCCTCGGTCGATTCATCAAGATGGGCGCGCGGGCTCGCCGGACGCTGATGGTGGCCGGCGCGGCCGCGGGTCTGGGCGCCATCTTCCGCGCCCCGCTCGGTGGCGCACTGACGGCCGTGGAGGTCCTCTACAAGGAGGATCTGGAGACCGACGCGCTCACGCCTGCCGTGCTCGGCTCGGTCACGGCCTACACCGTCTTCTGCTCGGTGCGGGGCTTCAGTCATGTGTTCGAGTTCGAGGAGGAGCTCTTTCACGCGCCGATCGAGCTCGTCTTCTATGCGGTTCTCGGACTCGTCTGCTCGGGGGCGGGGTATCTCTACGTCCGGTTCCTGCACGGTTCGCGGCGCCACTTCTTCGACCGCCTCCCCGTGAACCGCTACCTGATCCCGCCGATCGGAGGACTCCTGGTCGGCGCCATCGGCTATTTCCATCCCGCTGCGATGGGGCAGGGCCTGGGCTACGTGCAGCAGCTGATCCTCGGCGAGCCGGTCGCGGGGATGGAGGCGAGCCTCGGTCTGCTCGCCCTGCTGGCGGTCCTGAAGATCGCCACGACCTCGTTCACGATCTCGTCGGGCGGATCGGGCGGCGTCTTCGCGCCCAGCCTCTTCATCGGCGCGATGCTCGGCGGCTGCGTCGGCACGCTGGGCCACGAGCTCTTCCCCGAGATCGTGCCTCGGGTGGGTCCTTATGCCGTCGTGGGAATGGGGGCGTTCTTCGCGGGCGTCGCGAACGCTCCGATCGCCTCCCTGATGATGGTCTGCGAGCTCACCGGAGCCTACGAGCTCCTGCCGCCCCTGATGGTCGTCGCGACGATCGCGCTCGTCGCCTCCCGGCGTTGGTCGATCTACGAGAATCAGGTGGACAACAAGTTCTTCTCGCGCGCCCATCTCTGGGAGATGAACCCCAACGTGCTGAAGCAGATGACGGTCGGTGAGATGACCCACGGCGTCTACGACCAGGAGGCGGTCGTGTTCAACGACATGCCGCTTCATCAGCTCGAGGCGCGCGCGCGGGAGCTCGGAGAGAGCGACCTGGTCTTGCGCGACGCTCGGGGAAACCTCGCCGGACTCGTATCGATGGTCGATCTCGGCGCCCGCGAGGATCTCGACCATCTCGGGACCTTCGTACTGGCGCACGATCTCGTCAATCGGCGCGCCATCTCCCTGCGACCCGAGGACAACCTGATCCGCGCGCTGGAGATCTTCGGCGATCGCGAGTTCGACAAGATCCCCATCGTCGATCCGCACGAAGGGGGAGAGCGCCTCCTCGGGCACATCCGATACGCGGACATCCTGGCCTTCTACAAGAGAGAGCACGGACATCCGGAGGCCGGCGTCGGAGACGGGAAGCGAGTGATCCCCGCCTAGCGGATCGGCTCGTCGCAGGGCGGGTCCCGATCCGTCTTCGCCAGGCCGAGTCCGGATTCCGAGCGCCTACGGCCTGTCGCGCGCACTCGCCCGGGGACGTCGGTCGCTGGATCCGCTTGACATCCGGACTCGCCGCATGTCACTGTCGGCCTGCCGGAGGTCCGCGCGCGATCGCGAAACGCGACGCCGAGCGAGAGAGCGCGACGCCGAGCGAGAGAGCGCGACGCGGAGAGAGCGCGACGCCGAGAGACATCGAGCAACCACGAGAAGGAAGAGGTCCCCTCATGCCGAGACTCGTATCGGGATCGTTCGAGATGCGTTTCTTTTCGATCGCCTTCGTGTCGATCCTCGTCTGGCTCCTGGCGATGGAAGCCGCCGCAGGGCCTCGCGATGCCGTGATCGTGACGCGTCCGCCCGAGGGTGAGGGCGCGGCCTTCGTGCCGGGAACCCGTCTCGTCGAGGATCTCCCGGTGCCCTACGTCGAGGAGGAGTTCTTCGTCGAGGGCGAGGCGACGCTCTTCAGCTACGCGAACGATCCGCCCCAGGGACCGACCGATCTGATGCCGATCGAGGAGGAC
>CAYXLY010000403.1:0-4566 GCA_964466005.1 uncultured Spirochaetaceae bacterium
AGGCGAGATCGAGAGCGTCGGCGAGAACACGGGGATCTGGGACAAGGGCAAGGTGGGCGTGATCGAGTTCGAGTCGACCTCGACGCTGGTCTCGACCGGCAAGCCGCTGTTCAAGGTGAAGATGTCGATCTTCTGTCGCGGCGAAGGGGGCTGGGGCGGAGATCGGGGACCGTCGGCGAGCTTCGAGCTCCCCGATCGCAGCGCGGACCATCAGGTGAGCTATCCGACCCGGGAGGACCAGGCGCTCACCTATCGTCTGTCGGGCGATCGCAACCCGCTTCATTCGGATCCCTCCTTCGCCAAGATGGGCGGCTTCGATCGGCCGATCCTGCATGGTCTCTGCACCTACGGCTTCACGGGACGGGCGCTCCTCCATACGCTCTGCGGCAGTGATCCCGGACGATTCAAGGCGATGGACGGACGCTTCTCGAAGCCGGTGATGCCCGGCGACGTCCTCACGGTCTCGATGTGGGTCGACGGGAACGAGGCCCTCTTTCAGACGAAGAACCAGAACGGCGACGTCGTGATCGACCAGGGACGCTTTCAGTTCGCGTAGGACGGGATTCCGCTCCGATCGCGGTCCGGGGACGGACCGATGACGTTCCGGATCGTGGGGTTGACGCGGCAGGGCGACACGATATCAATGTCACGGGAAGCACGCCCCGACGGTGTCGTGCATCCGGATCCCGGGATCTCACGAAGCGATCCGAAGCGAAGACGCAGGAAGCGAGGATCGAGAAGTCGGGCAGCAGGGAGACGGAGACCGAGCAGGATCGGGCTGGCGAGGGACGCGAGAGAAGCGAGAGAAGAGGAGACGGCACGAGTGCTCGAGCTGGACGAGCAGAAGGCCGGAAAGCGGCGGGGTCTGGCGATCCGGACGCTCCCGAGAAGGGAGGACGGACGCCCACGCGGATCGACGCCTCCTGCTGCGGGTGCGGGGGCCAGAAGGCTCCCATGGCCAATGCCCGACGTCGCCTCGAGGCGGTCGCATGCCGCTGCGCCAGCCTTCGAGCCGACGAGCCCGAGAGCCCGGATCCGGCGCCTGAGAGAAGGAGCCATCGGGCCCGGGACGGCCCCGACCGCGAGATCGAACGAGAAGAAGAGAAGCTCAGCGAGACCCTCGTGCCCTGGACGGCGCGGGGGTCTCGTCGTTTGGAGGCTCGGGACGGCCGATCGGGGCTCGCCGACGGAGGGAGAGTAGAGGATGCGACGGAAAGTGGAGCCGGAGAGCCGGTGGTGGACCCTGGGCGGAGTCGAGGTGCTCGACGTGATGACGAGCGTGCAGCGGCTCGTGAGTCGCGGTCAGGTCGTCCACATCGGTACGGATGCCCAGAAGTCGGCTCGTCGGATGGAGTTCGTGACGGTCGCCTGTGTCCTGAACCCGGGCAAGGGCGGTCGCGTCTTCTATACCCGTCGCTTCGAACGCAAGGAGATCTCCCTCTTCGAGAAGCTCTCCACCGAGACCTGGCTCTCCCTGGATCTGGCGATTCGCATGCACGAAGCCTTCGACCTGCGGGCGGATCGTCAGCAGATCTGGGTCCACGTCGATGCGAATCCGGACGAGCGATACGACTCGAGCGACTACGTGAAGCAGCTGGCCGGGATGGTGGCGGGCTCGGGCTTTCCCGTGCTCGTGAAGCCGAACGCCTGGTGCGCCTCGCACGTGGCCGACTTCGCCGTCAAGAACAAACATTTCCGCGCCAGGATGCGCGCGGCCTGAGACGCCCCGCGCGCCTGGCGACAGCCCTGCGCGCCGATTGACGGCCCTGCACGCCCCGAGCCTGCGCCCCGCGCGGAGCTCAGCCCTTCCGCAGCTCGCCGCCCGCCTCGCGAACGAGCTCCTCGAAGCGTCGAAGGAATTTCTGCTCGTCCTTGTCGGTGAGCGTCTTCGTCCCGGATTGGAGCAGGACGTGGAAGGCGAGCGACTTCCGCTCCGCTCCCACCGAGGCGCCTCGATAGAGGTCGAAGAGCTCGACGTCCGCGACCTGACTCCGGCCGGCCTTCTCGATCAGGGCGATCAGATCGCCCGCCGGCATCGACTCCGGGACGGACACCGCGACGTCGACCTTGATCCCCGGGAATCGAGGCAGCGGCTGGTAGCCCCGTGCGTCGGGGCGCGCCTCGAGCAGGGCGTCCAGACAGACCTCGCCGATCGCGACCTCGCTCTGGAGATCTCCCGCGAGACCGAGCGCCGGGCCGAGCGCCGGCTCGAGCTCGGCGAGCACGGCGACGCGCTCGCCCGCGCCCTCGAGATGCAAGAAGAGGCATTTGCTCGGATGGGCCCAGCTCGGACGCTCACCCTCGTCCGTCCAGCGCAGCGTCTCGAAGCCCCGGGCCCGCACGAGATCCTCGATCGTCGCCTGGAGCTGGAGGAGACGCCGCTCGTCCCAGCCCGCCTTCTTGCCGGGCGGGCGCCCGGCCCAGGCGAGTCCGAGCAGGTGTCGCTCGCGAGGCTCGCCGCGAGCGTTCCCCTGCTCGGGCTCGTAGGCCTTTCCGATCTCGAAGAGCCGGACGTCGTCGCGATTGCGCCGATTCGTCTCGAGAGCCGGGAGCAGGCTCGGCGCCACGTTTCGGCGGATCCTCGACTGGCTCTGCACGACGGGGTTGATGACCGAGACATGGGGCCGGTCCTGCTCGCCCAGGAGCTCGAGCATCCGGTCGTCGATGAAGGAGTAGGAGAGGCTCTCGTGGAAGCGCGCGCCGCCGGCGAGGCGGTCCTGGAGCTGGCGGACCAGTCGTCGGCGCTCGTCGCGCGGCGGCGGCTCGACCGCGAGGTAGAGCGTCTGCTCCTCGATGTTGCCGTAGCGGTGGATGCGGCCGACCTCTTCCACGAGGTCCTGCTCGAGGGTGATGTCCTTCGTCGCACGAAAGCCGGGAACGCCGACGTGCAGCCCATCGCCCCGAGCCTCGACTCTGAGCTCCAGCCGCTCGAGGATCGCCGTGATCTCGCCGTCCGAGAGCGGGGCGCCGAGAGCGCTTCGCACCCGATCGGGACGCAGGAGGATCTCGTGGGCCGGATCGACCCAGCGCCCGGCGTCGGTCGGAGGCGCCGGCAGGGTCGCTTCGGGTGCGATCTCGCGGAGGAGGCGGGCGAAGTGGCCCGCCGCCTCCAGCGGCAGGTTCGGATCGAGCGCCTTCTCGAAGCGGGCGGAGGAGTCGGTCCGAAGACCCAGTCGGCTGGAGGTCCGACGGATGGTCGTGGCCTCGAAGGTGGCGACCTCGAGAAGCAGGGAGCGGGTCTCCGGGGCGACCTTCGAGTCGGCTCCGCCCATGATCCCCGCGAGCGCGACGGGTGAGTCCCCGGCGCAGATCAGCAGATCGCTCGGCGCGAGGACGCGCTCCAGACCGTCGAGGGTCTCGATCGTCTCGCCCGGCCCGGCCTCGCGCACCACGATGCCGCGCCCTTCCGCCAGCTCCTCGAGTCGGCGACGATCGAAGACGTGATTGGGCTGCCCGAGGTCCAGCATCACGAAGTTCGAGAGATCCACCAGCAGGTCGATCGGGCGCTGCCCGACGGCGAGCAGCAGCCATCGCAGCCAGTCCGGTGAAGGCATCGCGGCGACGCCGTCGATCGGCAGGGCGACATAGCGGCTGCAGCCCTCGCTCTCGATCGTGACGGGATGGGCCGGTGCGGATCCGGTCGGCGGCAGCGAGGTGTCGATCGGCCTCAGCGGGCGCTCGTAGATCGCCGAGATCTCCCGGGCGAGGCCGCGATGGCCCCAGAGATCCGGGCGATGGGTGAGGGACTTGTTGTCGATCTCGATGACCCAGTCTTCGACCCCGAGCGCTCGCGCGACGGAGTCGCCGACCGGGGCGCCTTCGGGCAGGACCCAGATGCCGTCGGAGTCCTCGCCGAGGGCGAGCTCGCTGATCGAGCAGATCATTCCCTGCGAGACCACGCCGCGAATCTTCGACTTCTTGATCTGGAGGCCCTGGGGCAGGGTCGTGCCGATCCGAGCGACGGCCACCTTCTGTCCGGCCGCGACGTTCGGGGCGCCGCAGACGATCGCGAGCGGCGTCTCCGCGCCGACGTCGACCTCGCAGACCGAGAGCTTCTGCGCGTCGGGATGAGGCTCTCGCGTGCGGACGTGTCCGACGACGACGTCGTGGAGCACGGGCGCGAAGAGGGTCAGCCCCTCGACCTCCGCGGTCGAGAGCGTGAGGTCGTCGCAGAGCTGCTCCGGGGTGATGCCGGAGAGGTCGACGTGGCGCGCCAGCCAGCGCATCGAGACCTGCATCAGAACTGCTCCAGGAAGCGAAGGTCGCCATCGAGGAGATGGCGCACGTCGTCGATGTCGTAGCGCAGCATGACCAGCCTGGAGAGGCCCAGACCGAACGCGAACCCGCTCCATCGCTCGGGGTCCACGCCGCCGGCGCGCAGCACGTTCGGATGCACGAGACCGCAGGGGAGCAGCTCGATCCAGGTCGTCCGCTTGCAGACGCGGCAGCCCGACTCGCCCATCGCGAGACAGAAGGGGCAGCGGGCGTCGAGCTCGAAGCCGGGCTCGACGAAGGGGAAGTGGCCGGGGCGCAGCCGAACGTCGAGGTCGCGTCCGAAGATGCCGC
>CAYXLY010000404.1:0-4528 GCA_964466005.1 uncultured Spirochaetaceae bacterium
TATCCGATGCTCCGCATGGCCGATCTCTTCCCGTGGCGTGAGATCGTCTCCGTGGCCGAGTCGGTCAGCCCGGATCGGGCAGGTTCCCTGAACTATCGCTTCGAGAACGACGAGAACATGCTGGCCAAGGCGAGGGAGCGTTTCCTCTTCGGCTGGGGCGGCTATAGCCGAAACTGGGCCTACGATCAGCAGACAGGCGAGCATCTCACCGTCCCGGACGGTGCCTGGATCATCCGCCTCTCGAGCAACGGCCTCGTCGGCTTCTACTGTCTCTACTCCCTCTACGTGATCCCCGTGGTTCTGGCCTTCATGCGACTCCCGCGAATACCGGGCAAGCGCAATCAGATGATGATCGCCGGGCTGATGCTCATCGTCATCATCCGGGCCGTCGACCAGCTTCCGAACGGGCTCTACTCGAGCTATCCGATCTTCCTCGCCGGCGCCCTCTACAACCTCACGACGGCCTTGCCTCTCGAGCACGCGCGAAAGAAGCGGGCCGCGCGCCAGCAGGCGAGGGACGGGTCCCCGGACGGGCCATCACGCCCCGAGCTCGCCTCTGAGGAGCGTCCGAGACGCGCGGCGCGGGAGCAGGCGGAGGCGCCGGCCTCCACCGCGGCCCTGCTCGGGCTGCGGGGGGACCGCGAGCAGCGCCGATGAGCGGAACCGGACGCGGAGCGGATCTGCGCTAGTCGGCGGCTCGGGCTCGAGGCGTCCCGCTCCCCGCTCCGATCAATCCCTCCTCGATCATCAGGCGGGCCAGGGCCTCTCCCGAGATGCGATGGCTGAGCGGCGTCCAGTGGCCGTGCGACCGACGGTGGTAGAGCGGCTCCTTGCCCAGATGGGGCTCGAGCCGCTCGACGAGACCGAGGAAGTGGACTCCCTCGCGCTCGACGTCGAACTCCTCGAGCGGGAACATCTCGAGCAGACGCCCGTCGCTCGCGCCCGATGGGTGGGGGATGCTCTGCACGACCAGGGGAAGGCCGAGCGCGCGCGTCTGATCGTAGATCCGGTCGAGGATCGCCGCGGCCAGCAGGCGCTGCCGGCGGGATCCCTCGGAGGCCCCGGACGGGGACGGCTCTTCGGAGGAGCCCTCCTGATCGGCGTTGGCCACGTTGGCCTCGTTCTCGGCCACCATCCCTCGCTTCGCGAGATGCGTCAGTCTCTCCTTCAAGAAGACGAAGGCATTGGAGTATCCGGAGAGCCAGTTGAAGACGGGGTTCGTGTTCAGGAAGTTCCCGAGCGCGCCGCCCGGGACGTAGCGTTCTCGAGCCTGGACCAGCTCGCCGTCCCGGAGCGCGAAGAGCCCCGTCCGGACGTTGTCGACGAGATCGTTCGCGTAGAAGGAGAGCAGAACCAGGTCCGGGTCGTAACGCAGGAGCTCTCGCTCCAGATAGAGCGCCGCCTCGGCATTGCTGTATCCGGAGACGCCCGCGTTGAGGACCTCGACCGACAGGCCCTCGTTCCCCAGCTCACGCTCGAGCACGGCAGAGAACGTCTCGTGTCCCTGGACCTCGTAGCCGGCCGTGAACGAGTCGCCGAGCGAGACGATGCGAAAGACGCCGGCCGGCTTCTCGTAGGGGTACTCCCGGTCGGCTCGCAGACCCCGCGAGTTGATCTCGAACCAGAACGTCCCGTCCGCGGACTTGTGTCGATAGCGCGCGCCGGGCTCGTTCACACGAACTCCGAAGTCCGTGCCGACGACATGTCGCGGGAACTTCGGCTGCTCGCCCACGAGGGCCAGAACGCCCAGCTCCAGCAGCAGCGCCGACAGCGCGAGGCTCCCTCCGAGCAGCAGCCCCTTCATGGCGACCTGGCGCCCTCCTCCCATGCCTTCCGACTCCTCTGCTTCCCGTTCTCCGGCGGCTCCTCGAGAAGCCGTCCGCGCCGCCCTCGGTCGCCGGTCTTCCTCATCGACCTTCGATCCCCGGACCCCGACCCTCGTCCGCCTGTCCCCGCCCAGGGGCCGAGCCCGGGCTCACGGGTCCGCCGGCGCCCGGGACGATCGCGCGCTTCGCCCCGATCCGGGATCGGGGGGCGCGACCCGAGGCAGGCCCCGAGGCGATCATAGCGGTCACCCCGGTGACGCCGTGAAGCCTCACGCAGCGCTCCGCGGTCCATGCGACGGCAGTCCGCGGATGGCTTGATCTCGCGAATGCCCTCGTATGGCTCCGGAGCTGCCCTCGATCTGCCTTCGCTCTTCCGCTCTACTGGTCGTCCTGCTCCCGAAGGGGACCGGAGCGGGCTCGACCGGGCCTCCGGAACCGCTCGGATCGGAGACACCGAATCCTCTCTTGAGGACACTCACCTCGAGCGGCCCGATCGCGAGACCCGATCGACTATTCCGCGGCGGAATCCAGGGCTAGTATTCGCCGCGAGTCCGCGTTCAGCCCTCCAGGGGCGCGGGAGACACGAGGAGAGCGTCGAGACCCACTTCTCGGGCTCCGTGCGTTCCCGGGCTGAAGATCGGGTCGTGAGGCGCCGATGAGCCCAGGCAGTCGCGAGGCGATCGTGCCTGGGGGAGCCGCTCGATCGAGGTCCATCCGCGTCCGGAGGTCCGGACGAGGCGAGAGAGCGCCAGAGAGACCGACACGAGAGAGTCAAGCAAGGGAGCCCCCGTCATGAGCACTGCTGCAGAACTCGCCCCCCGACTCAGCAAGGCGTCCGTCAAGAAGGCCTGGGACGTCTACTCCGCCTTCGATTGGCCCGAGAAGCTCGATCCCGAGGCCGAGTGGTACATGAGCCCCGAGCTGATCTCGATCCACGGCACCGAGCTCTGGGACGAGCTGTCCGAGGTCGAGCGCAAGCGGCTCAGCTTCTACGAGATCATCAACTTCTTCAGCTTCGTTCTCTACGGCGAGCGACCGCTGATCCAGGGTCTCAGCAGCCGCCTCTACCGCAAGTCCACCCTCGGACCGATCTCCGAGTATCTCCATCATTTCATCGATGAGGAAAACAAGCACATGATCATGTTCGGGATGTTCTGCAACCGCTATGCGGGCAAGATCTATCCCGAGAAGAAGATGGTGATGCCCCGCGAGTACGCTCCGGGAGAGGAGGAGATCGCCTTCTACTGCAAGGTGCTCGTGGTCGAGGAGCTCGGCGACTTCTACAACCTCAAGATGATGAGCGACAAGACGATCAATCCCCTCGTGGCGAAGATCAACAAGGTCCATCACGTCGACGAGGCTCGGCATCTGAGCTTCGGCCGCGAGCTGCTGAGGGAGCTCGCCGCCGACATCTGCCCGAAGTGGTCGAGCGAGCAGAGGCGGTCCTTCGAGAGCTGGCTCGCCGACTACCTGGGCTCGAGCTGGGGCGACTTCTACAACCCCTCGATGTACAAGGACGCCGGACTGGAAGGGGCGTACAACGTCCGCAAGATGGCTCTGGCGCATCCGGCGTGTGCCGAGTTCCGCGCTCGCGCCTCCGAGAAGCTGGTGGACTACTTCCTCGATGCCGGCCTGCTGAGCCAGCGTCCGAGCCATTGACGGGGGTGGGACCACACTCATGGACGCGAAGATGATCCGTGACGAGCTGAGAAGCTGGATCCTGGAGCGATCCGGAGCGTCCCCCGATCGTCTCACGACCGACGACACGCCGATCCTCGATGACGGGCTGCTCTCCTCGCTCGATGTGGTCGAGTTCATCCTCTTCATCGAGAGTCTGCGCGAGGAAGAGGTCGACATCGAGGCGATCGAGCCCGAGGTCTTCACCAGCATCGACACGCTGATGGAGGCCTTCTTTCCCCATGCGCAGGCCGGCGTTTCGGCCTGATCCATGCCCGGCCGTCCCGACTCTCGCAGCCTGCGCTCCGGCTTCCTGCGATCCTGCGAGCGCCATCCCGAACGGATCGCCCTCGAGGTGGCCGGGGAGCAGCTGAGCTACCGCGATCTGAGAGATCGCGCCGCCGCGCTCGCCGCCACGCTCGAGCGCCACGACCCTCGGCCGACGCCGGCGCAGGGCGATGCCGCGGCCGAGAGTGCGGCGGGTGCTCCGCCCGCCCTGACGGCCGTGTTCGGACATCGCTCGAGCGCGACCTTCGCCGGCATCCTCGGCGCGCTGCTCCGGGGCGACGGCTACGTGCCCCTGAACCCGACCTTCCCGCCCGACCGCACCCGGAGCATGCTCGAGCGCTCCGGCTGTCGGGCGGTCATCGTCGACGGACAGGCCGAGAAGCAGCTGCTCGAGGTGCTCGAAGGCGTCGAGTCGCCGCGGCTGCTGATCCTGCCGGAGAGAGAGGACGTGAGCGACCTGGCCGAGGCCTTGCCGAGCCACCGTCTGCTCTCGGGTCGGGACCTGGAGTCGGCCGAGGCCTGGAGCCCCGGGCCCGTCGACGAGAATGCCATCGCCTACCTGCTCTTCACCTCGGGGAGCACGGGCATTCCGAAGGGCGTGACGGTCGCCCATCGCAACGTCACGGCCTTCCTGGACGTCATGGCCGAGCGCTACGCCATCACGCCCGAGGATCGCTTCTCCCAGACCTTCGAGCTGACCTTCGACCTGTCGGTCTTCGACATGTTCCTCGCCTGCG
>CAYXLY010000405.1:0-4518 GCA_964466005.1 uncultured Spirochaetaceae bacterium
CTGCTCTGCCCGGCCCCGCAGCAGATGCTCGCGACCGACGCACCAGAGCAGTCCCGGCGCGCCCATCTGGCTTCCCGTCGCGTGCGACTCGAACTCGTCGGGCGCGTCCGCCTCGGGAAGCGGCGGGCGTTCGAGCTCGGCCTGACCGAGCTCGAGGAAGCGCCGGGAGATCAGCCATTGCATCCCGTATCCGTATCGGGTGGCCATCTCCTGGCACTCCGCGGCCAGTGGAAGCGCCGACTGCCAATCGCCCCGGAACCAGCGATAGTAGGCGGTGTACATCAGGGCGAGGCATTCGTTGAACGGGTCGGCGAGCGATCGGGCATGGGCCAGCGTCTCGCGGGAGGTCGTCTCCGCCTCGTCGAAGCGGCCGAGCGCCTGCAGCGCAACGGCGCCGTGGACGCCGGCGACCGTGGCCGGATCGGTCCCGACCTGCGACTGGCCCCGCCCCGAGCCGGTCCGGGCATAGAGCCGCCGGGCCTCGCGATCCGCCTCGGCGGCGCGCACGAAGTCGCCCCGATAGAAGGCGGCGCAGCTGATCTTCGTGAGTCCCAGCATGGCGTAGAGCGGCTGGTCGTAGCGCTCGCCGAGTCGGATCAGGTCGCTGCCGCACTCTTCGACGGCCGTGTACTCGGCTCTTCCCAGGTGGAAGCCGCCGATGCCGTCGAGGCCCCGGGCCTGGAGCTCGGGGGAGTCGAGACGGTCACCCAGCTTCCGGATGTCGTCATAGGCGGCGTAGGAGCTCTCGTCGCCCATTCCGAGCTGGATGAAGCAGAGACTCGCCCGGGTCTGCTTGATGTCGACCTCGAGATCGTCGACCCGCTCGTGGGCCGGTCGCTCCGCCAGCAGTGAGCTCGCGCGGTCGAGCTGGCGTCGGGCCTGGCTCCAGGCGCCGAACGCGATCGAATGCTCGGCGGCGCGACAGAGGTGGTGGATCGCCTGCTGAGGCGCGTGGCTGCGCAGGAAATGCTCCGCGATCTCGCCCGCCGAGGCTGCAGTCCGGCCGAGGCTCGCGTGCTCTCTCGCGAGGTCCTCGGCGATGGCACGATGCGCCCGGACCCGTCGGGCCTCGCTCAACCGGGCGTACGCCGCCTGCCTGCGGAGAGCGTGGGTATGCGCATAGCATCCGGTCCTCGACTCGTCCGGCCAGGCTCCCGGCGCGCGGCTGCGCTGCAGCTGACCTCGCACGACGAGCCGCTCGCAAGCGTGCTCGGCCTCGTCGACCGTGAGGTCGAGCACCGCGGCCACCGAGCGCGCGCGAAGCTCCAGGCCCACGACGCTGGCCGCCTCGAGGACGCGGCGCAGATCCGGAGGGAGCGACTCGAGCTCGCGTCGAAGGAGCTGCTCGAGTCGGTCCGGAATGGCCAGCGACTCCAGCGTCAGGGGCTCGGTCAGCGTCCATCCCCCCTCGCCGGGGCGGAGTTGCCCGCGCTCGATCAGCAGATCCACGATCGAGACCAGAAAGAGCGGATTGCCGCCGCTCTGCTCGTGGATCCGCGGCGCCAGGTCCACGGCCAGGCCCGGGCATCGATGCGACAGATAGTCCGCAACGTCCTTCACGCCGAGCGGATGGAGCGGAAGATCGCGACCCGTGTCCCCCTGCATCAGGTCGGGCTTGCGCCGAGAGATCTCGTCCTCGCCGTGCTCGGAGGAGGGCGGTCGATGCGAGACCAGGATCAGCAGTCGTGCGGGAGCGGGGCGGCGCGCGAGGGCGGCGAGCAGATCCCAGGTTCCGTCGTCCGCCCAGTGGAGATCTTCGATCCAGAGGACGACCAGCGTCTTCGAGGCCAGCGACTCGATCGCCTCGGCCAGCTGTCGGGTCGCGCGGGCCGGGCTCTCCCCCTCGGCCTCACGAGCGAGTCTCTGTCGCTCCGTCTCCGGCAGGCCGGCCCACAGGCTCGGCATCTGGGCCAGCCAGGTCGGCGCGTGGCTGGAGAGCGCTTCGAGCAGCCGCTCCCGCCCGGAGCCCGTCGCCAGCTGACCCAGGGCCTGCAGAATCGGGCCGAAGGCCTCGCCCTCGCAGAGACGATCGATGCATTGGCCGAGGCCCAGGAGGGAGGAAGAGGGAGCCCGCTGCAGGGCCTCGCGTGCCAGCGCGGTCTTCCCGATCCCGGCCTCGCCATGCAGGAAGCCGATCGTGCGTCGGCCGGCACCGGCGCGCTCGAGCCAGCCTGCGACGGTCTCGAGCTCCCGATCTCGACCGATCCAGGTCGTCGAGGTCTCGCCCGCGTGGCGCGCGGGATGCGGGATCGCCTCGACCTCGGCAATGAAGCGGAATCCCCGACCATGCACCGTCGCGAGCAGTCTCGGCGCCCGCGCGTCGTCGCCCAGGGCCGAGCGGATCTCGGCAATGGACGTGCTGAGAGTGGCCTCGGAGACGTTCACCCCGACCCAGACCGCGTCGAGCAGCTCCATCTTGGTCACGAGCGCGCCGGGTCGACAGGCGAGGTAGCAGAGGACCGACCAGGTCTTGCGACGCAGGCGGATCGGCTCGCCTGCACGGAGGAGCTGCTGACCTTCGAGATCGAGCTGGAAGTCGCTGAAGCGTAGACCCGCGACCCTTCGGAAACGCTCGGGAATCTCGGCTGTCATGGTGGGGGCGTGGAGGGTCCTTGCGCACGGGCGCTCGTTTCCAGAAGTAATTCCAGGATTTCTCCAAGACTATCGGAAGGAATCGGCGTTTCCTAATCCGCGAGGAAGCCATCCAGGCGACGCCGGATCGGATCTTGGACATGCGTCGCGCTGATCCCGCGGGATCCTCACTGCGGAGCCGCTCGAGGAGGATCTGCCGTGGATGCAAGACGAGAAGGACGGGGGCGGGAGCCCTTTGCGGGAGACCCGGTGCCGCAGCTCGCGCGCGGAGCGTGGCGGCCTCTCCCGAGCTCGCCCTTGATCCTGCTGGTCGTCCTGATGCTGCTGCCTCGACTCGGCTGTGACGGAGCGGAGAGCCGGGATCCGGCGGACGTGTTGGCGCGGGTCGGTGAGGACGTGATCCGGACCGCCGACTTCCAGGCCGAGCTCGAGCGGCGGGCAGGTCGCCAGCCGATCGACGCCGGCTCGCCCGAGGTCCGGGAGCGCATCCTCGACGAGATGATCGATTCGAGGGCCCAGCTCGCTCGCGCCCGGGATCTCCATCTCGATCACGATCCGATCGTTCGACGCGAGATCGAGGCCCTGCTCGTCCGGCATCTGCGCGCGCGCGAGCTGGCCCCCCGGCTCCAGCAGATTCGGATCTCCGAGGACGAGATCGAGCGTCATCTCGCCGCGAACGAGGACGATTTCGCCCGACCTGCGCGCGTGCGGGCCGCGATCGTCGAGCTCGATCTGCCGGCCGCCGCGTCCGGGGCGGCGCGGGACCGCCGCCGGGTCGAGGCCGCGGCGCTGCTGGAAGAGGCGACCCGCCTGCCCGCGAGCTTCCATGGATTCGGGCCGATCGCCGCTCGGGCCTCCAGTCATCGGGCCTCGCGCTACAAGGGCGGCGACATCGGCTGGCTCGTTCGGGGCGAGCTGCGCCACCCCTTCGAGTCGGCCTTGCTCGAGGCGATCTTCGCGCTCGAGACGCCCGGCGAGCTCGCCCCCATCGTCGAAGGGGCACGCGCGCTCTATCTCGTCCGCCTGCTCGAGTCGGCGCCGCGCGAGGTCGCCCCGCTCGACCGGGTCGCTCCGCGGATCCGGCAGCGTCTCTTCGAGCAGAGGCAGGAGCAGGCCGAGCGCGACTGGCTGACGATCCTGCGGGCCCGGACCGACGTCGAACGGGATCTCGAACGGCTCGCGGCGCTCGAGCTGCCGCCGGCGCTGACGGAGAGCGCCGCGATGCGGCGCTCCCCGCCGCCGGGTCTGCCCGGCGGCTGAGGTGGCGCGCGCGCCGGCACGTCCTCGAGGCCGTGAACCGATCCCGACTCTCGTTCCGCCCCGCCCCGCCCCGACCTCCACCCCCGACTCTCGACCGCAGAAGAGGCCGCTCTCATGAAACGCACTCCCGCTCGACCGCTCTCGACCCTACGCCTCGTGTTGCGATTCGGAGCGATGTGGATCCTCTTGTCGAGCGCCTCGGTCGTCCAGAGCCAGACGATCGAACAGACCTTCACGCTCGAGCCCGGCTGGAACGCCATTCATTTGCGGATTCAGCCGAACGAGAACGCCGCGACGCCCAGCGAGGTCTTCTCGCTGCCCGGGATCGAGAGCGTCTGGGACTGGTCTCCCCGGGAGAGCACGCTCGAGTTCGTGCAGAGCCCGTCGGAGCTCGACGTCGACGATCCCGCCTGGCTGCGCTGGATTCCCGCCGATCCGGCTCTGACCAATCTACGTTATGTGCGCTCGAATCACGCCTATCTCGTGCACTACACGGGCGCCTCTCCGGCCGATCTCACGATCGTCGGCCGGCCGGTACCGGGCCGGATCCGGTGGATCCCGGACTCGTTCCATCTGACGGGCTTCCCCGTGAGCGAGGCGGCGACGCAGACCGTCGCACAGTTCTTCGACGGCTCGGAGGCCCACGCGGCCGGACTCGTCTATCGA
>CAYXLY010000406.1:0-4498 GCA_964466005.1 uncultured Spirochaetaceae bacterium
CACGCGAAGACTGCAAGCCGGTCTGCTTCTGAGGCCCGGCCCTCGAGGGCGGCTCAGCGCTCGATCTCGATCTCGACTTCCCGGGGATCGAAGGCCAGATGGCCGGCGATGGCGGCCCTCTCCGGCAGGGGACTCTCGTAGCTCCAGGCGACGTCCTCTCGGCGTCCCTCCTCGAGCTCGAGGGTGAAGTAGCAGGCGTCGCCCTTGAAGGGACAGTGGGTCGAGGTGGTCGATCGACGCAGAGAGTCGGTGTCGACGTCCTCGCGTGGGAGATAGTGGACCGCCGGATAGCCGCGCTCGCGGAGCTCGAGGGCGTGGCGGCTGTCGGCGATCAGTCGCTCGCCGGCGCGGATCCGGATGCGTCCGCGCAGAGGGTGGATCGTGATGCGTTCCGAGGGATCTTCAGCCACGACGTTCTCCCGGTTCGGTCTCGAGGGGCGCGCTCCGAGACCCTCGCGCAAGGGGCGGCTCTCTGCCACGGACCGGCTGCCACGGACCGGCACGCCGGACGCGAGCGGGCTCGCTGCGCTCGCGCGGAGCCGGCGGATTCGAGACGAGGAGAAAGATGATGCATCTGGAAGGCTCTTGTCATTGCGGCGCCGTGCGCTTCGTCTGTCGGAGCCGGGCTCCCTATCCATTCATGCACTGCTATTGCAGCATCTGCCGCAAGGTCGCCGGGGGCGCGGGCTCCAGCGTCAATCTCCACGCGGATGCGGAGACGCTCGAGGTGGAGGGACGCGCCGCCATCGAGGTCTATCGGGCCTATCTCGATCATCCCGAGCGGACCGTGCAGAGCGAGAGCGAGCGACGCTTCTGCCGTCACTGCGCGACGATGTTGTGGGTCTGGGATCCGGAGTGGCCGGAGCTCGTCCACCCCTTCGCGTCCTGCATCGACACGCCCCTGCCGACGCCCGTCGAGCGCGTGCATATCCGTCTGGCCGACAAGCCGGGCTGGGTGCTCCTGCCCGAGGGCCCGTGCAGCGGCATTTCGACGAGTATCCCGACGAGTCCCTGATCGATTGGCACCGCCGACATGATCTGGCGGACGAGTAGCTGCGGCGATCCCGGACGCTCGGCTCCCGGAGGACCCGGAGGATCTCGAGGAACCCGAGGCGAGGACGTGGCGCTGCCTCCTCGTTCCCGGGACCGGATGCAGTCGCCCCGCGATTGGGGCACCATGCCGCCCGTGACGTCCGATGTCCACAAGCTCCCGGTCCAGGAGATCCGGCGACGCGTCCAGGAGGGCGAGCTCCCGCTGACCGCCCAGCTCCTGAGCAAGCTCAAGAAGGATCCCCGTCGCGGAGTGGGGCAGCTCTACGGAGTCCTGCGGCGTCGCTTCGAGCGCGAGCGCGACGAACGGCTGCGCCTCGACGGCATGCTGAACTTCGAGCGCGTGCTCTGGAAGTCGGGAGTGAGGCGCGTGGCCGGCGTCGACGAGGCTGGAACCGGCCCGCTCGTCGGACCGGTCGTGGCCGCGGCAGTGGTCTTCGAGCCTGGAACGGAGATCGCAGGCATCGACGACTCCAAGCGCCTCGACCCCGAGCGACGCCTCGAGCTCGCCGAGGAGATCCGCAAGCAGGCCGGGATCGGAATCGGGATCGCCGAGGTCGAGGAGATCGACCGACTGAACATCCATCAGGCGGCGCTGCTGGCGATGCGGCGCGCGCTCGAAGGCCTGTCCGAGCCCCCCGAGCACGTACTCGTGGACTCGCGTCGGATTCCGGGCGTGCCCTGGCCCCAGAACGAGTTCGACAAGGGAGACGGTCTCGACTACTCGATCGCGGCGGCCTCGATCATCGCCAAGACCCATCGAGACCATCTGATGGACCTGCTCGATCGCGAGTATCCCGGCTACGGCCTCGCCCGTCACAAGGGCTACGCGACCGCAGAGCACCAGGATGCGATCCGGCGCCTGGGCCCGACTCCCGCTCATCGAAAGTCCTTCGGATTCCTGAAGGAGCTCTGTGGCGAGTACTCCGAGCTCTTCTATGGGCTTCGGGCCGAGCTCGACACGGCGCATACCGGCGAGGCGCTGACGCGCTTCGAGGATCGCCTGCGCAGCGAGCGGGACGGGCTCTCCGAGCCCGAGCAACGCAAGCTGCGTCTCGTCCTGACCCGCCGATGGAAGGCGCTCTGAGCCGCGAGGCGCGTCTCCGGGCCCGTTCGCCCGGTCAGGCCTTCGCCTTCTTCCCCGGCTTCTCGCTCCGGCGATCCCGGGCCTGCCCCTTGGCGGCCCGCTTGGACTCCTTCGCCCGCCGAAGAACCTCCTGCGCATCGAGGTGGTCCTCTCCGGCTCGAGCCAGATACTCGTCATAGCTGCCGTTGAAGTCCTGCACGCCTTCCGGCGTGATCTCGACGATGCGCGTGGCCAGCTCGTTGACGAACCAACGGTCGTGGGAGACGAAGATCAACGTGCCCTCGTAGGCCTGGATCGCCTTCACGAGGGCCTCGATCGCCTCGAGGTCGAGGTGGTTCGTGGGCTCGTCGAGGATCAGGACGTTCGGCTTCTCCACGGCCTGCCGGGCGAACATGAGGCGGGCCGCCTCTCCGCCCGAGAGCGCCTCGAGCTTCTTCTTGCTCTCGTCGCCCGAGAAGAGCACGGCTGCGAGCTGACCCTTCACGAATCCGATGCCCTGGGTCGGGCAGAACCGAGCGAGCCACTCGTCGAGACTCTGGCGATCGAGGCCGATCTGCTCCTTGTGGTCCTGGGCGACGTAGCCCGGATGGGTCTCGTAGCCCCACTCGATCAGTCCTTCGTCCGGCTTCGTGTCGCCGACCATGATCTTCAGGAGCGTGGACTTGCCGATCCCGTTCGGCCCGATGATCGCCACGCGCTCCCCGCGCTGGACCGTGAGGTCGATGTCTTCGAGCACGGTCTTCTCGGCGTAGCGCTTGGTGATGCCCACGAGCTCGAGGACCTGCTTTCCGCTCGGCCGGCGCTGCTCGAAGCGGAAGGTCGGATAGCGGCGCGAGCTCTCGGGGAGCGACTCGATCTCGATGCGATCGATCGCCTTCAGCTTGCTCTGGGCCTGCCTCGCCTTCGAGGCCTTGGCCCGGAAACGCTCGACGAAGGCCTTGTGGTCGGCGATCTCGCTCTCGCGCTTGGCGATCTCCGCCTCGCGGCGCTCGCGCTCCTCGCGCTTGGCCCGCACGAAGTGGGCGTAGTTGCCGGGGTAGGGCTTGATCGTGTCGTAGTCGACGTCGACGATCGTGGTCGCGACGGTATCGAGGAATCGATGATCGTGGGAGATCAGGAGGGCGGTTCCCTTGAAGGAGGTCAGGAACTGCTCGAGCCAGCGGATCGAGAGGATGTCGAGATGGTTCGTCGGCTCGTCGAGCAGCAGCGCGTCGGGCTCGGCGGCCAGGACCTGGGCGAGCAGGACGCGCAGCTTGAAGCCTCCGGAGAGGGTCGAGAGGGGCTGGTCGTGCACCTCCGTGGCGATGCCGAGTCCCTCCAGGATGGCTCCCGCGCGCGCCTCCAATCCGTATCCGTCGGCTCGCAGGATGAGATCCTCGAGCGCCGCATAGCGGTCGCCGTCGAAGTGGGTCTCGGCGTTGGCGAGGATCTTCTCCTTCTCGGCCATCGCGGCCCAGAGCGGCTTGTTTCCCATCATGACCACGTCGAGGATGCGCACGTCCTCGTACTGGAAATGATCCTGCTCGAGGACGCCGAGCACGGCCCTCTTCGGAATCGAGAGCTCGCCCGCGCTCGCGCTCTCGTCCCCGGTCAGGATCTTCAGCAGGGTCGATTTGCCGCAGCCGTTCGCGCCGACGATGCCGTAGCGCTCTCCGCGGTTGAACTGGAGCGAGACGTTCTCGAAGAGGACCTGATCCCCGTAGTACTTGGAGAGATTCGATAGAGAAATCATGTAGTTGGCTGGATAGCTCCTGGCGGGCGCGACGCCGCAGCGTAGCGGAGAGTGGGCGATTCGTCCCTCGGGCGTCTCCAAGCGAGGCCCTGCAGGGGGGCGGGCCTGCCGGGCGACGACTGAGTCCGGCCCGGGCGGAGCCCGCGGCTCGCTCGCTCGGGCCCGCTCGGGCCGCCCACTCGGCTGGGGTCGGGGCGCCCGGGCGCGGTGGCTCGGGAGTTGGATGCCGCTCGGGTCCGGACGGATCCAACGTGGATCGACCGCAGGTCAGGCATCGCGTTTGCATTTCTCTCCGGGCGGATCAGCGGAAGGCGAGGGAGTCCAGGGCGTATGTCGAGAACCGAGCTGGAGGTCTCCAGCAGGCTGGAGAGCCTGGGCATCCTCGCCGAGGACGGCTCGGTCGACGAGGACCTGCTCCCGGAGCTGGACGCCGATCGACAGCGCCGCATCCATCGCACCATGCTTCTCAGTCGACGCTTCGACGAGCGTCTGCTGCGGCTGCAGAAGCAGGGACGGATCGGGACCTTCGCGCCGGCGATCGGCCAGGAGGCCGCACAGGTCGGCGCGGTCTCGGTGCTCGGCGAGGAGGACTGGATGGTGCCTTCCTACCGGGACTCGGCGGCCGCGAT
>CAYXLY010000407.1:0-4494 GCA_964466005.1 uncultured Spirochaetaceae bacterium
CGAGGGTCGGCCGATGGGACTTCACAGGTCGGTGGACTCCACGGAGCCCTGCCGGCATCCTGCCGGAGCCCGCTCGGGTCCGATCGACTCGGGAGCGAGAGGCCCGGCACCCCGCCCAGGGAGAAGACGATGAAGTCCCGTTACGTCGTAGTCACGCCCGCCCGCGACGAAGAAGAGACGCTTCCGCACACGATCGATTCGATGCGCGCGCAGCAGATCCCGCCTGCTCGCTGGATCATCGTCGACGACGGGTCCACCGATGGGACCCTCGAGATCGCTCGTCGAGCCGAGCAGGAGCTGCCCTGGCTGGAGGTGATGAGCCGCGGAGATCGAGGCCATCGCGCCCTCGGCGGAGGCGTGGTCGAGACCTTCGACGAGGGACTCGACCGACTCGACGGCCTCGAGTGGGACTACGTCGTGAAGCTGGACGCCGATCTCTCCTTCGAGCCGGACTACTTCGAGCGCCTGCTCCGGCGCTTCGACGACAATCCCCGGCTGGGGATGGCGAGCGGCAAGACGTTCCTCATGGACGACGGGCAGAAGAAGATCGAGTGGTGTCACGATGAGCATGTCCGCGGCCCCGCGAAGATGTATCGCGCCGAGTGCTTCGAGGCGATCGGTGGGCTCGTCGCCGTGCGCGGCTGGGACATGATCGACGAGACACGCGCCCAGATGCTCGGCTGGGAGACGCGCAGCTACATCGACATCGAGCTGATCCACCACCGCCCGATCGACGGCCGGCAGTCGAACGTGCTCTCGAGCCGGTACCGGATGGGCGAGCTCTACCACTTCCTGGGCTACCACCCGCTCTACCATCTGGCACGCAGCCTTCGCAGCGCCGTCCAGGACTTCCCCATCGTCGTCGGAGGCATCGCCCTCCTGCTCGGCTACGTCTCCGCCGCGCTCCGGCGCCGGGAGCGCTACGACGAGGAGTACGTCCGATTCGTCCAGCGCAAGCAGATGCGACGCTTCTCGCTGCAGCACCTGACGACCTATCTGCGAGAGTCGTCGGCCCGGGATGGGGCCTGAGGGAGCCAGGCAGGACCGAGCCTCCGCGAGCGGGTCCGATCCGGGCTCAGGTCACCGTGGAGCGGTTCTCTCCCGCGAAGGTCTCGGTGCGGTCCTGCTGGAGCCGCCACATCAGTCCGTCCACGAGACGCCAGGCGTCCATCGCGCCCCGGCAGGCGCGCCGGAAATGCCAGTCGCCGTCGCCCGACTCGATCTTCACGCGAGGCAGTCTGTAGGGGTCGAGCTCCCGGGTGACGGGCCCGTGCTGGGAGGTGAAGGCACAGTCGTAGCCGGCCTGCTCGACGAGTCGGGCGGCGGCGGGCGTCGAGTCGATCCGGGTTCCGAAGGGGTACGCAAAGGATCGCACGGCCGTACCCGCGCGCTCCTCGAGGCGACGTCGCGAGAGGTCGATCTCCTCCCATGCCTCGTCCACCGGGAGCAGTCCGACCGAGCGATGGTTGGCCGCGTGGGACCCGACGGCAATGCCCGACTCCTCGAGCCGGCCCACCTGATCCCAGCTCATGTAGGGCTCCGGCATGCGGCCTCCGAGATCGCCCTGCCCGACGAGCTCCGAGGTGACGAAGGCGACGGCCGGAACGGCGTGCGCCTCCAGGATCGGCCGGGCCTGGGAGTAGGTGCTCAGATGACCGTCGTCGATCGTGACGAGGACGGCGCCGTCCGGCAGGCCGGCCCCGGTCTTCAGGTGATCACAGACCGCGTCCAGGGAGACTCCGATGCCGCGTTCGGCGATCCAACGGACCTGTCTCTCGAAGACGTCGGCCGGGAGGCAGAAGGCGTCGCGCGGGATCTCGCCGAATCGGTGATAGGTGAGAACGCGCAGTGCCCTGCGGGCCGACGGACGCAGGAAGAGCGGGCTCGCCGCGCCGACTCCGGCGCGGGCCGCCTTCTTCAGCCAGTAGCGGCCTCCGATTCCCCGATCCCTCACGAGCCCTCCTCTCCGACCGCACTCGAGTGGAGTCTCCGCTTCGGCATGGGGTCGTCCATCACGTAGAGGTCGGCCCCGAAGAGATCGAGAATCTCCTGCCCGCGTCGGCGCTCGTCCTCGTCGGTCTGGTCCATCCAGCGGCCCACGAGGGCCTGGGTGTCTCCCGCGGCGATGGCCTGCTGGGTCGAGGCCGTGGACATCCGGGAGGAGCCCGAAGGCCGAGCCAGCAGAGCGAGAGCCCGGTCGATCGCATCGAGCTCGAGATGACGGAAGACGTCGGGAAGAATCCGCTCCCCGTCCACGACGAGCTCTTCGTAGCTGAGCCGCGGGAGAGCGGGACTCGCCTCACGGAGCGGAATCCAGGACTCGATGATCCAGTTCAGGACGGCCTTCGACCAAAGGTCCTCGCCCGCCAGGATCTCGCGTCCCACGCGGATCTGCTCGGCGTCGAAGTGTCGCTCGACGAAGGGGTCGCTCGCGAAGTAGGCCTCGGCGCTGAATCCCCAGCCGAGCCTCAGGACCGAGCGCGCCTGGGCGGCCGGATGACGGGTCAGGATCAGGCTCCTCAGATCGAATCTTCCCACCAGCCAATCGATCAGGAGCGGCGCGTTCAGGATCTTCATCGCGACCCGGTCCGCGATCCCGAGTCCCCGGGTGCGCCGCGCTGCGCCGATCCGGAGATCGAGGGAGAGGATCCGCGAGACGAAAGCCTCGACGGCCTGGCACTCCTCGGGCGTCATGTCGAAGAGCTGCCCGTGCATGCGCTCGGGGAGTGCAGCGCGAATCTCGTGATGGAAAGGGCGCTGCGGCGCGAAGACGGCGAAGGGCTCATCGACGAAGAAGACGCCGCGTTCGGCGGCGACCATGTCGGCGAGCAGGGTCGAGCCGCCGCGTCGGATCCCGAAGATCGCCAGATTCGGTCGCGTGCCCGGACGGAATCGGAGGCTCCGACGCTTCCAGTCGCGGGCCTGCCCGCGCAGCCTCCGAATCATGATCGCCGTTCCGGAAGGACGGCATGCGAGGAACGACGAAGCCCCAGGCGCTCGGCCAGAACGCGCGACAGGAAGGCCGGATTGCCGAGCATGTACCGGGGCACCTTTCGGGGCTGGGCCAGCATCAGATGCAGCCACTCGATGCCGAGCCGACGCATCCACGGCGGCGCGCGGTCGAGATCCCCTGCCCAGTAGGCGAAGAGGCCGCCAATCGCGAGGGCGACGGGCACTCCGAGCGCCTCGCGGTGGGCGTCGATCCAGCGCTCTTGGAGGGGGTTGCCCATCCCGACGAGCAGCACGTCGGCGCCCGACTCCCGGATCCTCTTCAAGAGCGCGTCGGTCGAGGCGGGATCGAAGTCGTGCACGTAGCCATGATGGAAGTCGGCCAGGTCCCACCCGGCGAAGGCCTTTCGCGCGAAGCTCGCCGCGCGGGCGACGCCGTCGGGCGTGGCTCCGAGCAGGAAGTAGCGGCGTCCGGGACGAGCGAGGTCGTGGAACATCCTCGGCACCAGATCGGTCCCGTTCACGTTGTCCCTCGGCGCCCGTCCGCGAAGGATCCGCGAGCCCCAGCGAACCCCGGTTCCATCGCCAAAGACGAGATCCGCACGCTGCCAGACCGCCGCGTAGTCGGGGTCGAGGCTCGCCAGGTTCAAGGCATTGGTATTCGCGAAGTAGATCGAGGTCGTGCGCCCTTTCGCGGCGGCGAGACGCGCGTCGATGAGAGCGATCGCCTCATCCATCGTCACGTCGCAGATCGGCACGCCGAGCACCGAGTATCCGTCGAGGGAATCGCGATCCATCGCCTCTCGATCCATGGTCTCGATCCAGCCTCTCGATTCAGGTCGTCCCAGCTCGGGGTCCCCAAGGGAAGCGATCCGCACGGAGTCCGACCTCGCTCGAGCGGACCCCAGCCAGGGCTCAACTTCGGGTCGCCGAGACCCGACCTGTCCGTCTACAGTCCCGCGAATTCCTTTCGGCTCTTCGTGCCCGGACGCTGACCGCTCTTTCGACCGAAGGACGAGGATAACGAACGCCATGACCCGGCCGTTGAGAATCACCTTGATCGGCTGTGGATTGGCGGCGCGGCAGCTGCATGGGCCTGCTCTGAGGACCCTCCCCGGGGTCCATCTCGTCGGGCTCTGCGACCGGGACCCCGAGGCCATGCGGACCGTCGCCGCGGGCGGGACGGACGACCTCTTCTGCTCGACCGATCCCGGCGAGGTCCTGGCGACGACGGAGCCCGACGGCGTCCTGATCCTCACGCCGACGGACTCCCACGAGGCCCTTGCGATCCAGGCGCTGGAGTCCGGCGCCCACGTCCTGGTCGAGAAGCCCTTCGCCCCGACGGCCGCGGCCGCGCACCGGATGAGCGAGGTCGCGTCCAGACACGATCGCCTGCTGTCGGTGGTCCACAACGAGCTCTTCACGCCGGGTCTGGCGCAGCTCCGGCGGCGGCTCGAGCGGGGCGAGGTCGGCGGGATCTCGACCGTGCACTACGCCACCTCGAGCCGGAACCAGCGCTTCGTGCCCGATCCCTGGTATTTCGAG
>CAYXLY010000408.1:0-4489 GCA_964466005.1 uncultured Spirochaetaceae bacterium
GGTCCGGCGAGAGCATCCGGAGTACGACCTGTTGCCGAGCGAGTACTTCAAGCGTCAGATCTACGCCTGCTTCTGGTTCGAGAGCCAGAGCCTCGAGGCCACGATCGATGCCATCGCCGACAACCTCTGCTGGGAGACGGACTACCCGCATCCCACCTGCCAGCATCCAGGGCCCGCCAATGGGCTCTCGGAGCATCCGCGGCAGTATGTCGACCGCGTGATGGGCGGCCTCGACGAGACGAAGGTCCAGAAGGTGCTGCACGACAACGCCGCCCGGCTCTACGGCCTCGACTGACCTGCGCGACGGATCTCGCGCCGGATCGACCGTCGACGCCCTCGGGACTCCTCTCGCGTCGCGGGCCGATCGGCGCGCCTCGCCCGAGGCCCGCGCTTCGGACGGTGCGGTCAGCTGTCCTGAATCTTCGGGGTCTCGATCAGCTCGAGGCAGGTCCCGTCGGGATCCCGGAAGAAGACGGCGAAGAGGCCCTCGATCGGAATCTCCGGTCCCATCTCGAGCCAGCAGGGACCGGAGTGCTCGACGCCGAGCCGGTCGAGCTCGGCGCAGCTCTCCGCCGCGTCGTCGACCATGAAGGCCAGCCGGAAGAGGCCGAGATGATTCGCCTCGACGAGGGGCTCTCCGATCGGCTCGGGCTCGAGCCACTCGAGCAGATCGATCACGAACGAGCCCTCTGCTCCCGGGACGCCGAGGAAGTCCGCGCGATAGCGGCATTCGCCCTCGAGCCCGAATCCCCGCCCATCGGCGGGCGGGGGCTCGGCCCGCTCCGCGATCGGCGCCACGCCCAGGACGCGCTGATACCAGGCGGACGACGCGTCGAGATCGCGGCAGTTCACGTTGACGTGGAGCGTCCGGACCGGACCGGGCATCTCGATGAACTCGATGCAGGTGCCGTCCGGATCGTCGCAGCACAGGAACCGGACGCGCTGCTCGGAGAGCACGGGGATCTCCACCGGTTCGCTGCGGCAGGGGACGCCGTCCGCCTCGAGGCGCGCATGCAGCGCGTCGAGGTCCGGATGGGTCAGGCAGAGCCGAAAGAGTCCGAGAGAGTGGGCGGCCCGCGGAGGCCGGCCGATCGGTGCCGGTGACTTCCACTCGAGCAGGTCGACGGCGCTCGCAGCAAGGCCCCGATCGTCGTGCAGCAGATGCGCGTCCCATCGGACCTGGCCTGGCAGTCCGAAGCCCGCGCCCTCCTGGGGAAGCGGGTGGGTATGGGATTGCGGGACGAGGCCGACGACGTCGCGATAGAAGCCGAGCGATCGCTCCAGGTTCGAGCAGTTCACGTTCACGTGCTGGATCGCGAGGGGCGTGAGGGCCATCGGAGATCTCCGGCTGGAAGGGGTTGGGAAGACGACGATCGGGGCGTCGTCATTGCTTGCGGCCCCGTTCGACGACGCCTTCACGGCGCGCCCCGATCGACGCGCTGTCGATCTGCTTGGAGGATTCGGTCCCGACGTGGAGCTCGTGAGCCATGGCGTCGTCGAGGAGCATCGAGGCTCCTTCGTCGATCAGCTGCTTCACGCCCTCCATGATGCCGGGCACGCAGGAGCACATGTCGAGGGCGAGCCCTCGCGCCTCCTCGAGCAGGGTCTCGGGCTCGCAGACCCGGTTGACGAGGCCCCACTCGTAGGCGCGCTCCGCGTCGAGCGCGTTGCCCGAGAGGCTGACCTCCTTTGCCCGGGCGATCCCGATCCGCCGAGGCAGTCTCTGGCTGAGCCCCCATCCGGGCAGGATGCCGACGCGGGCGTGGGTGTCGAGGAATCGGGCCTTCCTGGACGCGAAGATGAGATCGCAGGCCAGCGCCAGCTCGAAGCCGGCCGTCGCGGCCGCGCCGTTCACGGCGGCGATCACCGGCCCCGAGAAGCCGTCGATGCCTTCCCGCATCTCCGTCTGTCCGGTCACGCTGAGCTCGTAGCCCGTCACGCCCTCCCCACCGCTGGACATCTCCTCGAGGTCCATGCCGGCGCAGAAGGCGCGGCCCGCGCCGGTCACGATCACGGCGCGGATCTCGGGATCGGCCTCGAGCTCCCGGAACGCGGCGCCGAGCGCGAGGCGCAGCTCGCTCGAGAGCGCGTTCATCCGGTCGGGTCGGTTGAGCGTCACGACCGCGAGCGGGGCCTCGCGATCGACGAGCAGGACGGAGTCGGTCATTGGGGAAGTCTCTCCTCTTCCGAAGCGTCGACGCCCGTTCGCGTCTCGGCGTGGGCAGGGTCGCATCGGCGGCCGCTGGCGTCCCGCCGAGGCCGGACGGGTCTACATCGAGTGCGGGTTCACCTGGATGCCGCCGTCCACGACCATCACGTGTCCGGTCACGAAGCTCGAGCGATCCGAGCAGAGATAGGCCACCGCATCGGCCAGCTCTTCGGGCCGACCGAGGCGCCGCATCGCATGCGTCGCCACGGTCGCTTCGCGGACCTCCGGGCATTCCTCGAAGTAGCGAGCGATGCCCGGCGTCTCGATTCCGCCCGGTGCGACCGCGTTGATCCGGATCCCGCGCTGCGCGTACTCGGCGGCCGCCGAGAAGGTGAGGCCGTTCACGCCGCCCTTCGCAGCCGCATAGGCGGCCTGGCGCGCTTCGCCGCGCATGCCCGAGAGCGACGAGATGTTCACGATCGACCCGCCTCCGGATTCCATCATGGCGGGAATCTCGTACTTCAGACAGAGCCAGACGCCGGTCAGGGTGACCGAGACGCATCGATCCCAGCGTTCGCGATCGAGCTCCGTCAGGGGATGGAAGCCGGCCCCCAGCGCGGCGTTGTTCGAGGCGCAGTGCAGGACGCCGAAGCGGGCGACCGTCTCCTCGACCATCGACGCGACCTGCGCCTCGTCCGAGACGTCGGCGACGACGCAGAGGGCCTCGCCGCCCTCGGCCTCGATGGCAGCGACGGTCTCCTCCGCGCTCTCCCGGCTCCAGTCCACGACCGCCACCCGCGCGCCGTCCCGGGCGAAACGGATCGCCGTCGCCCGACCGATGCCGCTTCCCGCACCGGTCACGAGCCCGACCTTCCCTTCGAGCAATCGCATCAGGAGGTCTTCCGCGCGGGTTTGGGCGGAGGCCAGCCCGGAAGGAGCTGGTTCCGCTTCACGAAGCTGGGAGCGTGGAAGCTCTCTCCACTGCGCGAGCGACCCTCCTCCGTGGTCAGGAGCCAGATCAGCATGCGGGCGGGGACCTCGGGTGGGGCTCCGTGGGCGATCTGGATCTGATAGATCGGGTCGTCCTTGCCCATCGTGGCGAGCTGGGACTCGGTGGCGACATAGCCCGGGTCGATGTTGTAGGCGCGGATGCCACGCTCGTGAAGCTCCAGATGGAGGAAAGCGGCCATCCGATGGAAGGCGCTCTTGGAGGCGCCATACGCGAAGCCCCAGCCCCCTTCTCCGGTCTTCTGCTCGGGGTCCACCTGCCCGGCGGTCGAGGTCATGTTGACGACGGTGCCGCCGCCTCGCTCGATCATGTCGCGGACGACCTTGCGCGTCAGGTAGAGCTGAGCGAAGACGTTGCCCTCGAAGACGAGCGCGAGCTTGTCCTCGGGCAGGTCGAGGATCGGGTCCATCAGGCCCGGTCCCTGGTAGATTCCGTTGTTGTAGAGCACGTCGATCCGGCCCCACTGCGCGAGCGCCTCCTCGACGGCGGCGTCGATCGTCGCTCGGTCCGTCAGGTCGAGGCGCAAGGGCAGGGCCCGTCGCCCTCGCTTCTCCACCTCCGCCGCGGTCTCCTCGATGCTTCCAGGCAGCGCCACGGGCCGCCCGGCGGCGGCCGTCGTCGTGCTGTAGTCGTGACTCTCGCCGGCGCGCACCGTGCGCGCCGTGACGACGACGTCGTAGCCGGCCTCGGCGAGGGCCAGCGCACCGGCCTTGCCGATGCCGCGGCTCGCGCCGGTGACGAAGGCGACCGGATGGCGATCGGATGACATGGAATCCTCCCCTGTGGATGGATGCTCGAGAGCGCGACGCCGCGCTGCGTGGGCCGAATGAGAGCGGCGAGTCTCGCGAATTCCCGGGGTCCCGGCCTCCATCGTCGGCCATTTTTCCTCGCTTCTCCGATCATACAGCTGGCTATACTCTTGCAACCAGCTGTACCGCTCGAGTACGTTGCCCGCCGTCGAGGACGAGCGCCTCGGTGGCTCGATGAAGCGAGAGGCTCCGTATGCGAGCGACCGCTGGAGCGGGAGGTTCGGGAGTTGGATTCTTCGTCGGCAGCTTCGATTCCCAGAGAGTCCTTCGCCCCCGAGCTGAGTCGCCGTGAGAGACGGAAGCTCGAGGTCCGAACGCGAATCCTGGACGCGGCGCGGGAGATCTTCCGGGAGCAGAGCTACGCGACCACACGCGTCACCGAGATCTGCGAGCGCGGTCTGGACCTCTCCCCCACCAACGAGCTGCTCATCGAGGAGTCGGTGCTGGGCTGGAAGGAATTCGAGATGGAGGTGGTGCGGGACAAGAACGACAACTGCATCATCATCTGTTCCATCGAGAACG
>CAYXLY010000409.1:0-4485 GCA_964466005.1 uncultured Spirochaetaceae bacterium
CGTGCTGTTCGTCGTCCTGTCCGAAGCCTCGTAGCGAATCCCGAGAGACGCCCCGATATAGGGAATCAGCTGCTCGATCCCGACGCCTCCGCCCCGCTCCCGATCGATGTTGAAGGGAGCCGCGTTGAGGCTGAAGGTGTTCGGAGACTTCCGCACGTCATAGGAGAAGTCCGCAGCCAGCCTCGGATCGTAGGCTCCCCAGGCCCCCTGCTCCTCGGTCCCGGCGATGAGCGGAGCGAAGCGCTCCACCTCGACCTCGAGGTTGTTGGCGAGCGAGAGCGCGACGGCCTCCTCGATTCCGAGCGGGCGACGCACGGCCGCCTCGCTCTCCATCCCCAGGTCGTCCGTCCCGACGACGGCTCCCGGGACCTGTAGATCCTCCACCTGCGCCGATGCCCCCCCGACCGACAGCGCGAGCGCTGTGACGAGGGACACCAGAAGACGGACTGAACGATTCATCGAGCTCCTCCGGCCCAGATACTACCCGAGCCGTTCGGCCTCTGCCGTCCGCTACGGGCCCGCTCGGCCCGGATTCGTGCGACTCGAGCCGCCCACCCGCCGACCGCGACCCCACGATGCGTTAATCTTGTCGCCTCGGTGCCGAGGACCGGCACCGGACGGCGCGGAGGAGATGCATGGGGCTCTTCGGATCACGACAGAACCGCGAGGAGGCGACTCCATCGCCCGCTCCTCGGAACACGGAAGACGCGAGCAGGCGCGAGCCGAACGAAGCTCCGAGCGCCGGATCGTCGACGAAGAGCGATCCGGCCCCGCCGGCGTCACAACAGCCAGCCCGAGAGCGGGCATCCAACGCCGTGCCCGATGCGCGCGCGGCGCAAGGGGGGAAGTCCATGGCCAACATCGGTCAGTCGATCGTCTTCAAGGGAGAGCTCACCGGCGACGAGGATCTCGAGATCGAGGGTGAGGTCGAGGGAGACGTGAAGCTCGCGAATCATCAGCTCACCATCGGCGCGAACGGTCGACTGAAGGCGGAGGTCCAGGCCAAGTCGGTCCTCGTGATCGGAAGCGTCGTGGGCAACCTCACCGCCACCGAACGAATCGAGATCCAGGCCTCCGGCGTGGTCGACGGAGACATCAAGGCGCCCCGCCTGCTGATCCAGGAAGGCGCCGTGCTGAACGGTCGGATCGAGATGTCGAGCGGGGGCCACGCCGGAGCCGGCTCGCAGACATCGAAGTCCTCGACGGACGCGAGCTCCGCAGCCTCGTCCTCCTCCTCCCCGTCCTCGCGTCCCCCCGGTGAATCGGGGAAGGACGCCGTTCGCAAGACCGGCTGAGACTCCGGTCTCCGGTCCGTCCGCGGACTCAGGCGGGCTTCGCCGCAGCGGTGCCGTATCGCCGTTCGAGGAAGAGCAGAATCGGCGAGGCGATGAAGATCGAAGAGTAGGTGCCCACGACGACTCCGATCAGCATCGCCTGCGCGAAGGGCCGGATCACCTCGCCGCCCAGGAGGTAGAGCGAGAGGAGTGCCAGAAGCGTCGTGATCGACGTCAGCACCGTCCGGGAGAGCGTCTGGTTCACGCTCGTATTGAGGACCTCCTCGAGGTCGACCTTCGTCCGGAGCTCCAGGTTCTCGCGAATCCGGTCGTAGATGATGATCGTATCGTTCAGGCTGTAGCCCAGGATCGCCAGCATCGCGGCCAGGATCCGGAGATCGAACTCGATGCCCAGGATCACGAGGAGTCCCCCCGTGATCGCGAGATCGTGCACGACCGCCGCGATGGCGCCGGGGGCGTAGCGGGAGCTGAAGCGGAATGCGACGTAGATCAGGATGGCGAGCGCCGACAAGAGCAGGGCATTCGCGCCATCCTCGCGAAGCTCCTCGCCCACGCGCGGCCCGACGAACTCGACGCGCTGCTGAGTGAAGCCGCCGATCTTCTCGCGGATCGCCTGCTCGATCTTCACGACCCGGTCGCTCGCGACCAGCCCGCCTTCACTCTCGCTCGCTGGCTCCGCTTCGATGTCGCCCGGAAACTTCACGAGATACTCGTTCGAGCCCTCGTCGCCGAAGCGCACGACACTGGCGTTCTCGATCCCGACGCCCGCCACCACCTCGCGGAGCGTTCCGGCATCCACGGGGACCCCTTCGTCGAAGAGGAGCTGCAGCTCGGTCCCGCCCCGGAAGTCGATCCCCATCGGGATGCCCCCCCGAACGAAGACGGCCGCGGCGCCGGCCAGGATCATGACGATCGAGATCACCATGCAGATTCGCCGTCGACCGATGAAGTCGACGTGCGTGCCAACGGGAACGATTTCGAAGGGCACCGGATTCTCCTAGATCGAGAGCGAAGACACGTTGCGCGTGCCCGGATAGAGCTGGAAGAGCAGACGTGTCACGACCAGTGCGGCGAAGACGCTCGTCACGATGCCGATCGAGAGCGTCACGGCGAACCCCTTGATGGGCCCAGTCCCGTACTGGAAGAGGATCACGGCCGTGATGAGCGTCGTGATGTTGGCGTCGAGCACGGTCCAGGTCGCCTTCGAGAAGCCGGTCGCGATCGCCGCCTTCGCGGTCCGCCCCGACCGCAGCTCTTCGCGGATCCGCTCGAAGATGATGACGTTCGCGTCGACCGCCATCCCGACCGTCAGCACGAGACCGGCGATGCCGGGGAGCGTGAGGGTCGCCTCGAAGAGCGACATCAAGCCGATCAGCAGCACCAGATTCGCCGCCAACGCGAAGCTCGCGTAGATCCCGGACGTCCGGTAGTAGATCATGATGAAGACGAGCACGACGACGAGCCCGACGGCGCAAGCGAGGGCGCCCTTCTCGATGGAATCCTGTCCGAGGCCCGGTCCGACCGTACGCTCCTCCTCGATGACGACCGGCACCGAGAGCGAGCCCGCCCGCAGGATCACCGCCAGATCCGCCGCCTCCTCGGCCGTGAACTGTCCCTCGATCTGACCGCGTGTCGTGATGCGGCCTCGAATCGTGGGAGCGCTGTAGACGTTGTCGTCGAGAATGATCGCGAGCCGCTCGTTCTTGTGCGTCTCGGTGAGCTCGCCGAAGAGCTCGCCGCCCTCCGGATTGAAGCGAAACTCGACGATCGGCCGTTGCTGGGCGTCGAACTGCAGCCGCGCATCCTCCAGATAGTCTCCGGTGAGGCTCGCCACCCGCGGCACGAGGAACGCTCCCGTCTCGACGTCACTCTCCGTGTCGCGCTGGGTCACGATCATCTGGTCCGGACCGATGCCTTCCGGATAGCGCGCCAGAAGCTGCTCGCGGGTGTTGTCGACGTCCTGGACGATCTTGAACTCGAGGAAGCCCGTGCTCTTCAGGAGCTCCCGGGCGCGCTCGCGATCGATCTGCTCGCCCGGGATCTGGACCAGCACCCGATCGTCTCCCTGTCGGGTCACGACGGAGTCGGGAATGCCGCGCTGGGGATCGTCAATGCGGCGTCGAAGCACCTCGAGGACCTGCGACATCGTGCGCTCCTGCACGTCCTCCGTCCATCGCTCGGTGAGCCGATAGCGGAGCGTCGCGCCCTCTCCCCCCGCGGAACGGAGGATCCCGGTGTCGTCGACCTCCTCGACGACCTCCGTGCGATCGGCATCGTCGCGGACAGTGAGAACGAGCGTCTGGTCCTCGACCTCGGAGCTCTTCAACGCCACGCCCTCCTCGCGGAGCGTCTCGACGAGCGACTTCCGGAGGAACTCGAGCTCGCGCGTGATGGCCTCCTCGAGTCGGACTCCGACGACCCAATGGATCCCCCCTCGAAGGTCGAGTCCCAGCCGCAGGCCCTCGTCCGGCCAGAAGCCGCTCTCGACGCGCTGGGCCTTCGGAACGAAGTTCGCCGCCGTCAGGAAGGTGAAGAGCAGGAGAAGCGCGGCCACCATCGCCGCGCGCCATCGAATGGAGCCACTCACGATTCGCTTCCCTTCTCGGACGGACTCGCCTGACCGGCCTTCGTCAGCTGATCGACCCGGTTCAGGCTGACCCGGAGCTTGACCCGGTCGCCGCCCCGCAGCTTGGCCACCTCGACCTCCAGGACGTCCCCGTCCACGCCGACGACCTTTCCATGCACCCCTCCCGCCGTCACGATCGTGTCGCCGGTCGCCGCCGTGCGCAGATGGGCCTCCCGCTCTCGCTGCTGCTTCTGCTGTGGTCGGATCACCAGCAGGTAGAAGATCAGGAAGATCGCGCCCATCATCAGGAAGAACGCCAGGTCGATCCCACCGCCCGGCTGCGCCTGAAGCGCGACGAAGCCTCCCGAGCTCATCGTCCAACTCCTTCGGATCCCTGGGATCCCTCGACTCGACCGGAGGTATTCCGCGTCGACGCCATCGATTCCGTCCTGTCCATCAGCCGACCGCGCCCGCTCACCAGATGGCCAGGACGCCAGCGCTCCAGTCGCGTTCCCGGATAGAAGGTCTCCAGGATCCGCTCGTAGGACGCGCCGCTCTCCGCCATCGCGCGGGCTCCCCACTGACTCATGCCCACGCCATGGCCGTGGCCGGAGCCCACGAACG
>CAYXLY010000410.1:0-4481 GCA_964466005.1 uncultured Spirochaetaceae bacterium
CTCGTGGATGGAGGTCAGCTGCTCGGATCTCGGCTCGGATCTGGAGGCCGCAACGCCCTCAGACGCCTCCGAGAAGCGCAGATCATCGACCTGGCCGCCCACCAGGCCGGACGCTCCCGCCGCCCGCGAGAGCCGGGCGAGCCCAAAGAGGATCCGCTCCGGCCGACTCTGCCCGCTCGTCCCCTCGGCGCGCTTCTCCTCCTCCTCGATCCCGGCCGCGGTCCCGGCCTCGGACAGCACCGCGAAGGCCTCCGTCAGCAGGGCGTCTCCCGCCAGCACGGCCGTGGCCTCGTCGAAGGCCACGTGTACGGTGGGCCGGCCGCGTCGCTCGACGTCGTCGTCCATGCAGGGCAGATCGTCGTGGATCAGCGAGTAGGTGTGGATCAGCTCGACGGAGAGCGCGATCGGCAGCGCCGCGCGCGGAGCCCCGCCGACCGCCTCGGCTGCGGCCAGCGCGAACAGCGGCCGCAGTCGCTTGCCGCCGGGGAACAGCAGATGTCGCATGGCGGCGCCCAGCGCTTCCGGCACGTCCGGCTTCGGGGCGAGGCGCGCCTCGAGACCCGCGTCGATCAGCGGTACGCGTTCGGCGATGTAGGCGTGGACGTCCACCAATCAGCCCTCGACTAGCCCTCGACGTCTTCGTCTTCAGGGAGGTCTTCTTCACCGGGCGCCTCGAACGCCTGGACCAGCGCCTCATCGCCCTCCTCGGCCCGGTCGGAGACCAGGACCTCGATCCGTCGCTCGGCAGAGTCGAGCGTGGCGTGGCACCGTCGGGAGAGCTCGATGCCGCTCTCGAAGAGCTCGAGGGCCTCTTCCAGGGGAAGATCACCGCCCTCGAGTCGCGAGACGGTCCCTTCGAGCTGCTCGAGGGCCGCCTCGAAGGTGAGCATGGCCATCGACGTCCCCCCGGCCGAGACCGGATCGGCCTCCGCGGCGGCTCGTCCCCCAGCCCGTCGACTTCGCTTGGACTCGCCCATTCCCGATCGACTCTAACCAGCAGGCCGATGGCAGTCAATTCGGAGCTGCGCCCGAACTGCCCGAAAGAACGACGTTTTTACCGGTTGCGGTCCTCGCGCTCCAGCGGCGGACCGACCCGCGTCACCTCGGCGCCGATCTCGCCTGCGCCGAGGCGGATCGCGAGACGATCTCCACGCTCGACCTCGCTCGCCCGGCGCACGATGCGACCGTCGACCTCCCGACGCGCGATGGCATAGCCCCGCCCGAGGACGGCGAGCGGGCTCAGCGCGTCCAGGCGGGCCGCCGACTCCGAGAGCCGGCGCCGACTGCGATCGAGCCGGCCCCGGATCGCCTGCAGGGCAGCGACCCGCGCCCGGGCCTCCCGCGTCCGGGCGAGCGTGATCCGTGCCTGCGGGCTCCTCGCTCGAAGCAGCTGGGCGAGTCGCTCGACGCGCGAGCGTGCCTGCTCGAGCCGCTTCCCCAGCGCCTCGGCCAGGCGCATCTCGTCCCGCGCGACGAGCCGGGCGAGGGCCTCTCGATCCGGCAGGGCCAGCATGGCCGCGGCCGAAGGGGTCGGGGCGCGCGCATCCGCGACCAGGTCCGCGATCGTGACGTCGGTCTCGTGCCCCACGCCGCAGAGGACGGGCTTCGGTGACTCCGCGATCGCCCTCGCCACCCGCTCGGTATTGAAGGCCTGCAGATCCTCGATCGAGCCTCCACCGCGGACGAGCAGGATCACGTCGACGTCCTCGACACGGGCCAGCCGCTCCAGGGCCGCGACGATCTGACCCGCGGCCTCCTCTCCCTGGACCAGGCAGGGCGAGACGAGGATCGGGATCGCCGGGAAGCGCCTTCCGGCCACCTTCAGCACGTCTCGGACCGCTGCGCTCGTCGGGGAGGTCACGACGCCGATCCGACGGGGATGGACCGGCAGGGGCCGCTTCCTCTCTTCGTCGAAGAGCCCCGCGGCCTCGAGGCGCCGTCGGAGCTGCTCGAAGGCGAGCTGGAGTGCTCCGACGCCGCGTGGCTCGAGCGATCGGACGATCAGCTGGAGATCACCCCGTGCCGCGTAGATCGAGACCTCGGCCTCCGCGACGATCTCGAGCCCCTCCTCGAGCTCGAACCGGACCCGCTGCGCCTGCCCGCGAAAGAGCGCGGCGCGCATCTGCCCGTCCGAATCCTTGAGCGTGAAATAACAGTGGCCCGAGCGCGCGCGGTGGAGGTTGCTGATCTCTCCGACGACCCAGACCCGGCCGACCTGCTGCTCGAGCAGCCCCTTGAGGCCGGCGATCAGCTGCCCCACACCGAGCAGCATCCTCTCCCGGCCGCCGTACTCGCTCGCAGCGCTCATGTCGCGCAGGGTAGCGGCCGCCGGGCGTCGCGCTGCGATCGGGGCCCGCTCAGTCCCTCCCGCCCGGTGCCGTCCGGGCGAGGGCGTCGCCCTCTGCGTCCGTCCCCGGCCCCTCACGGAGTCGCTGGAGGTCCTCGAAGTAGGTCCAGCTCTTCAGGACCTCGACCGCCCGGGCCAGCTGGACGTCGACGGGCGCCGGCGCCGCATCCTCCGAGCCGGGCGGGCCAGCGGAGTCGCCCTCGCCCGTCGGCGTCTCGCCGTCGGCTGGCCCCTGCCCCTGATCCTGCTCCAGGATGCGCGACGGAGGGACCTCGCTCGCGCCCAGCCCGTTCGCATCCTCCTGGGTGAAATGTCCCTGGAGATCACGCTCGCGCATCCGGCGTCGCTTCTCGGGAAAGCCCAGGGTCGAGGCATCGTTCTGCTTGACCATGAAGTCCGGCGTGATTCCGACCTCCTGGATCGAGCGGCCCGCCGGCGTGTAGTAGAGCGCCGTCGTGAGTCGGAGACCCGCCCCGCCTTCCAGGGGATAGACGGTCTGGACCGATCCCTTCCCGAAGGTCGAGACGCCGAGCACCATCGCGCGATGATGATCCTGGAGCGCTCCGGCGACGATCTCGGATGCGCTCGCGCTCCCTTCGTTCACGAGCACCACCAGCGGATAGTCGGGCTCGTAGAAGCGGTCGCTCGACGCATACTCGACTCGTTGACTCTCGTCGCGGCCCTGCGTGTAGACGACGAGGCCGTCGCGGAGCCATTGATCCGCCACCTCCACGGCCTGATTCAGCAGACCGCCGGGGTTGTCGCGCAAATCCAGCACGAGCCCCGTCAGCGGACCCCCGTTCTCGGAACGCAGGGCACCGAGCGCTGCCCGGACGTCCTCGCTCGTGCGCTCCTGGAAGGACGTGATCTGGACGTAGCCGTAGCCGGGCTCGAGAAGACGGGACCGCACCGAGGCGACCTGCACCGTGTCGCGCACGATCTCGAAGGGACGGGGCTCGGTCATCCCCTCTCGCAGGACGTAGATCGTGATGGCGGTGCCCTTGCGGCCGCGCATCAGGGTCACCGCCTCGAAGATCGTCATCTCGGTCGTGCCCCGACAATCCGTCGTCCACTCCTCGGGTGGCTCGGTCGGACAGATCGAGGTGATCCGGTCCTGCGCCCGGATGCCCGCTCGATCGGCGGGCGTCCCGTCGATCGGCGCGACCACCTCGATGAAGGCGTCCTGCTCCTTGGAGATCTCGATGCCCAGCCCGTGGAACTCGCCGCGGGTCTCGACCTGCATGTCCTCGAAGGCATCGGGGCTCATGAAGGCGGAGTGCGGATCGAGATCTTCGAGGATCCCGCGCATCGCGCTCATGAGGAGCTCGTGCTCGTCGACGTCCTCGACGTAGTTCCCGCGAACCAGCTCGAGGACGCTCGTGAAGAGGCTCAGGTCCTCGTACCGCCGGGCCCTCGCCGGGTCGTCCTCACTCGACGGGGCGGCCTGGCCGACCCAGCTCGTCACGGCGACGGTCGCGGCCACGCCGAGCACGAAGGAGGCGAATGATCGGGGAGTGCGTCTACGGGTCACGATCTCGATGTCTCCATGGAGGTCCTCGACGGGGGCATCCTCGACGGGATCTCCGATCGTCCGGACGGTCATGCTGAGAGGTCGCGAGACATCCAGCCGTTCGGCGGAAGATTAGCAGCCCTCGCTCCCCCGACCCGGCGCCGAGCCGAGCGGGTCTCAGCCTCGAGCGTCCAGCAGCCAGCTCTCCGGATCGACGGGCTCGCCGCCGTCCCGGATCTCGAAGTAGAGGCTCGGCCCCCCGAGCGAGCCGGTCTCCCCGACGGTGCCCAACGCCTGCCCCTCCTCGACCGGATCGTCGACCCGGACGTGGATCTCGTCGAGATGGCCCGACACGGTATGGAACCCGTCGCCATGGTCGACGATGACGATCCTGCCGTAGCCGCGGAACCAGCCCGCGAAGCGCACGATTCCCTCGGCGACGGTCCGCACCGCCGTTCCCGCCGCGGCGGCGAACTCGACGCCATTGCGGAACGTGCTCGTGCGGAACTCTGGATCGATCACCCGGCCGAAGCCCGCGGCCACCCGCGCCTCGACCGGCGCCCGCAGAGCGCCGCGCCGCGCCGCGAAGCCCGAGATCCCGGCCTCCTCCCGCCCGGCCCGGGC
>CAYXLY010000411.1:0-4475 GCA_964466005.1 uncultured Spirochaetaceae bacterium
GAGACGATCGGCGAGCGCCTGCCGGCGATGACGATCACCGAGACGATCAAGCCGCTGATCTCGAAGGAGGCCTCGCTCGTCGCCTACGCGGCCACCAACACCATCATCGTGACCGACAGCGAGAGCAACATCCGCCGCCTGCTCTCCATCCTCGATGCGATCGACGTGGAGAGCTATCGCCAGGAGCTCTCGGTCCTGAAGATCGAGCACGCGGACGCGAACACCCTGGGCGAGCAGCTCTCGGAGATCTACGGCGCGGAGGTCGCCGACGTGGCCGGCGCCCGGACCGCCGCGCAGCGCCGGGCCCGGGCTCGGCGACGGACCGGGACGACGGACGCCCAGGCCGGGACGGGCGCGCCGGGACCCGCCGTCCGCATCCTGACGGACGAGCGGACGAACTCCTTGCTGATCCTGTCCTCCCGCCAGCAGCTCGCCGACATCCGCGGCCTCGTCCGCAAGCTGGACATCCCGGTGCGCGGCACCGGCCGCATCCACGTCTACTACCTGCGGCACGCGGACGCCGAGGAGCTCGCCGAGACGCTCAACTCCCTGCTGAGCGGCCAGCAGGGCGGCGCCGCGGGCGGGCGGGGAGGCCCGGCCGGAGCCGCCGCGGGCACGGCCCAGAGCCTGCGGTCGGTCGTCACGCCGCTGGCGGAGGGCGTGACCGTCACCGCCGATCCCGCGACCAACGCCCTCGTGATCCAGGCCAGCAAGGAGGCCTACGAGACCCTCATCCAGGTGATCGATCAGCTCGACGTCTCGCGACCGCAGGTGCTGGTCGAGGCGCTGATCGTCGAGGTCGACGTGACGGACAGTCTGAACCTCGGCTTCAACGCCGCCTATCGCCTGGTGAACGGAGACACCGACCTTCTCTTCTCGACCGGAGCAGCCGCGCTCGCGGGTCCGGGTGCGGGCCTGCTCGCCCAGGCGATCCGCGCGGAGTCCTTCGACGACCCCCAGGACCTCTTCAACCAGGGCGCCGCCGCGAACCGGAACGGACAGGGCAACTTCAGCGCCTCCATCAGCGCCGACGAGAGCAACGGGGACGTCAACATCGTATCCGCGCCCCATATCCTGACCTCCGACAACGAGGAGGCGGAGATCCGGATCGGCAACAACATCCCGATCGTGACCGGCCGGACCGAGGCGGCGACCGGCGGCGACAATCTCTCCCAGGCCGTGAACGTCGAGCGCCAGGACGTGGGCGTGACGCTCCGCGTGACCCCTCAGATCAGCGAGGGCGACACGCTCCGCCTCGAGATCTTCCAGGAGCTGACGGCCGTCACCAACGACGTCAATGCCGGCAACGTCGAGGACGTCGGCGTCTCGCTGCGCAGCCGGCGGGTCGAGAACACGGTCGTCGTGAACGACGGCGAGACGGTGGCGATCGGCGGACTGATCAGTGAGCAGTTCGACGAGACCGAGAACAAGGTCCCCTGGCTGGGCGACATCCCCTTCCTGGGTTGGTTCTTCAAGACGAAGTCCGAGAATCTCCGCAAGGTGAACCTGCTCGTCTTTCTCACGCCGCATATCGTGCGCAACGCCGAGGACCTCCAGAGGGAGGCCATCCGCAAGCGCCTCGAGTTCGAGGACTCCGTCGGCGACGAGAGCCTCTACCCCGAGCTCGCGAAATACGAGGACAGGAAGCCCGAGCGGCCGAATCCCGTCGCGAAGGAGCTGGCCGAGCTGACCGACCGCTACCCGATCGAGCGCATGCGGGCGATCGAGGCCCAGCGGGCCGAGGAGCGCAAGCAGGCGAAGCGCCGGGCCGAGCGCGAGGCGGCCGCCGAGGCCCAGCGCTACGGGGTGAACGTCGCGACCTTCCTCGACGAGGAGGAGGCGACCGAGGCGCTCACGACCCTGATCGACGCCGGCTACGAGGGCCGTCTGATCTCGAGCGAATCCGACGGGACCCTCGTCTTCACGCTCCAGGTCGGTCCCTTCGACGACCTCTGGAGCGCGGACCGGGCGGCGGAGCTGCTGGACGATGCCTATGGCTACTCCTCGTCCGTCACGATCCTCCGGCGGGAGGCGCCATGAGCAGCCCGGCCCCGCGCGCGGAGAGCCTCGAGCTCGGTGAGATCCTGCTCCGGGAGACCCGATTGACCGCGGAGCAGCTCGAGCTGGCCCGCGTCCGTCAGACCGAGAGCCACGAACGCCTCGCCGACGTGCTGATCGAAGAGGGCTTCCTGAACCCCGACGAGCTGCTCCACGCGCTCGGTGCCCAGCAGGGCCTGCCCGTCGTGAGTCAGCTCGACTCGGAGGAGGTCGACGAGGCGCTCCTCGGCCGCGTCCCCATCGGCTTCTGCAAGCAGCATCGGGTCCTGCCCCTGGGCTTCCGCGAGGACGGCGCGCTGCGCGTCGCCGTCGCCGACCCGCTGGACGTGGCGCCCCTCGACGACCTGCACCTGCTCTTCGACGGCGCCGAGATCGAGCCCGTGCTCGCCCGCGAGTCGCTGATCCTGAATGCCATCAACCTGGCCTACGACCGGGGTGGCGCCTCGACGGACCAGCTCGCCGAGGAGGCGAGCGACGATCTCGACGCCCTCGCGACCGAGATCTCCCACGAGCCCAAGGACCTGCTGGAGTCGACGGACGACGCGCCGATCATCCGGCTCGTCAACTCGATGCTCCAGCGCGCCGTGAAGGAGCGCGCCAGCGACATCCACATCGAGCCCTTCGAGCACGTGATCCGCATCCGGTTCCGCATCGACGACGTGCTCTACGAGCCCATGAAGCCGCTTCCCCGCTCGCTCCAGCCGGCGATCGCCTCGCGCATCAAGATCATGGGCAACCTCGACATCGCCGAGAAGCGCCTGCCCCAGGACGGCCGCATCCGCCTCAAGATCGCGGGCCGCGACTACGACGTCCGCCTGTCCACCGTTCCCGTCGCCTGGGGCGAGCGGCTCGTCCTGCGGCTGCTGCCCGACACGCAGGAGCTGCTCGATCTCGAGAAGATCGGCTTCAGCCCGACGCAGCTCTCCGCCCTCGATCGCATCATCCGCAGGCCGAACGGCATCTTCCTGGTCACGGGCCCCACCGGAAGCGGCAAGACCACGACCCTGCACGCCTGCCTCGCGAAGATCAACGGCCCGGACAAGAACATCATCACGATCGAGGATCCGGTCGAGATCACCCAGCAGGGCGTGGGACAGATCGAGGTGAACCCCAAGATCGAGCTCTCCTTCGCGAAGGGGCTGCGGGCGATCCTGCGCCAGGACCCCAACGTCGTGCTCGTCGGCGAGATCCGGGACGTCGAGACCGCGGAGATCGCGATCCAGGCCTCCCTGACCGGCCATCTGGTCCTCTCGACGCTGCATACGAACGATGCCGCGAGCGCGCTCACCCGGCTGGTCGACATGGGAGTCGAGCCCTTCCTGGTCGGCTCCTCGCTCGTGGCCGTGCTCGCACAGCGCCTGGTGCGCGTCCTCTGCCCGCAATGCCGCGAGCCCTATACGCCGACCGCCGAGGAGCTGGAGGAGATCGGGGTCAAGCCGCCGGACCGCCCCATCACGATCTATCGCGCGACGAGCTGCCCCGCGTGCAGCCAGACGGGCTACCGGGGGCGCATGGGGATCTTCGAGCTGATGACGATCGACGACGAAATCCGCCAGCTCGTGAGCCAGAACGTCGACTCCAAGACGATCAAGAAGGCCGCGACCTCCAAGGGCATGGGCACGCTGCGCGCCGACGGCGCCCGCAAGGTGCTCTCGGGACTGACCTCGATCGCCGAGGTCATCCGTGCCACCGAGGAGGAAGGCAGCGCGGCCCAGGTCTAGCCCGCATGATTCATGAGCGCCCTACTGCGAACGTCCAAAGCACCGAGTCTACACGGCCTTCTCCCTCCGGCCTGCTCGACGTACCGCGGGTACGCCTGCGAGGGCCTAAGGTCCGAGGGCCGCGAATCTTCGGCACTTTCGACGTTCTCGTCGCGGGCTTCATGAATAATCCGGGCTAGCGCGATGCCCACCGGACCCCGGGCCAGGCCCTCAGGGAGTCCGATGATTCGAACGGAGACGACGCGTGCCGGTGTATGCGTACAAGGGAGTCACCCAGTCGGGCAGGACCACGCGGGGCACCGTGAGCGCCGACGGCCTCCGGGCCGCGCGCAGCAAGATGCGGGCGAACGGGATCTTCCTCACCGAGATCAGCGAGTCGCAGGGCGCGCGCGCCGACCGGACCGGAGAGGCCCGCGCCGCGCGCGGACTCGACCTCGAGATCAAGCTCCCGGTCCGGATCCCCGCCATGGAGCGGGCGATGGCGACCCGTCAGCTGGCGACCCTGGTCTCGGCGGGCGTCCCGCTGGTCGAGGCCCTCGGGGCCCTCGTGGACCAGACGGAACACAAGGCGCTCAAAGGTGTCTTTGCCCGGGTGCGGGACAAGGTGAACGAGGGGGCCTCGCTGGCCGACGCCCTCGTCGCGACCGGCCGCTTCGACAACCTCTACGTGTCGATGGTCCGGGCGGGCGAGGCGAG
>CAYXLY010000412.1:0-4473 GCA_964466005.1 uncultured Spirochaetaceae bacterium
CGAGGGGGTCGAACGAGTCACTGGCGCCGAGGTCCGCGGTGTCGCCGACGACGTTGCCACCGTCGCTCTCGACGAAGAGGACGACCGGGTTGCCGTCGACCACGCGGCGATCGGCGGGCTGCCAACGTCCGGGGGGCTCCTCCGCTCCGCCCCGACTGCTCACGAGCCCCAGGAGGAATCCGATCGTCCCGATCCCGATCACCCCCATCCATCCCTGCCGCATCCTGACCTCCCTCCGTCCCTCTCGGCCTCCTGCCCGTCCGCGGTCTCACCGTCCGAGCGACGGCCATCCCCGCGCAATGACCCCTTCTGCGTGATGACCTCGTCGGCGCTGATGGACGACGCTCGATCGCGGACTCAGCCCGGCCCGTCTCCAAGCCCCGGGCTCGGCGAGCGGCCTCCCTCGAGCCCCGGGTCGATCTCCGACTGGAGTCCCCGAAGCCGGGTCTCGAACCATTCTCTCATGAAGGCTGCGAGGGTGGGCTCCAATCTTCCGGCGAGCTCCGCCGTCCCGATCCGGACGATCTCGGCATTCTCGCGGGCGAAGGCCTGCCCCGCCGGGCTGCGATAGAAACGCAGGATGGCCTGGAGCTCCGCCACCTCGAAGCGCTCCGAGTAGAGGGGCGTGTAGAGATCGCGAGCGAGATCGTCGAAGTCGATCGAGCCCAGAAAGGCCTCGAGGTCCTCCTCGAAGCGGGCGGGCATCTCGTCGAGGCGGCGGCGGAGCACCTCGCGGCGCTCGGGTGCGACCGACTCCAGCCGCGTCTCGAGGGCCTCCACGTTCGCCCGGGCGCGCTCGATCGCCAGCCTGCGGAAGCCATCCACCACACCGGCCACCGAGGCCCGCACGACGCCCGCGTCGATCAAGGCCCGCGCCAGCTCCGATCGGCTGGTCGGAAGCGGCGGCTCGGGCGGCGGGGAGGCCCCCCCGGCACAGCCGAGCACGGCGACCAGGATCCCTGCACAGAGCATCCGCATCGTCATGAATCACTCCCGGATCGAGTCGAGGCCAGGGGGCGCGGTGTCCCGGCAGAACGGGGCGCCCGAGGCGGGGCGACGGTTCTCAGACCGAGACCTGCTTCGGCACGCGGCGCGAGAAGATGCCTGCCATCAGCAGGGGGAGCTCGAGAACCACCCCCAGGAAGGCCAGGAAGAGAGCGCCGCCCCGCGCCACACGGGATGCGAGATAGGCATCCGGCAGGAACGCGTAGTAGGCGAAGACGAAGACCGCGGTCGCCACGAAGCCCGAGACCGACATCACGACGAAGCTCGCGAGGGTGTTGCCCTCGGCGTCGAAGCTGAACAGGAAGCCCGAGGCGAGACGATCTCCCGTCCGGACCTTGCTTCCCATCGCGAGCGCGCCGAGATAATGACTCCACTCGTGGGCGAGATAGGCACAGACCCCGAGCATGAGGCCGACGACCCAGCCCGTGAAGTCCGCCACGAACCCCCGGCCCGCGGAGCTCTCGGCCAGGAGATGCCAGAGCCCGAAGGCCAGCAGAAAGATGATCGAGTCACGGAGCAGGAAGCGAGCCAGCACGAAGACCCTCCCTTACTTCCCGGTCTCGGTGCGGACTCCTCCCCCGGGATTCGATCGCCGGAGGATAGCGGGTCCGTCTTCGCCCTGGAGCTTCGGGTTGGAGCTTCGGTTTTCAGCTCGCCTTCGAGGGCCTGGACTGATGCGGGGGCCTGTCATGGCGCGGCGGATCTGCGGACCCGCCGCGCTCTACGACTCGGCTCGGGGGCTGATCAAGCCTCGGGGAGGCGGAGATAGAGCATGGCTCCCTTCGTCTTCGCCTCCAGATTCGAATACTCCGCGAGGAGACGACATCGGGTCACCTGGGCACTGCCTGGGGAGCCCATCTTGATGCGGAGCTCGCCGTTCGGGCTCTTGTTCAAACGATCGATGACTGCAGACCAGTCTCGGACTTTCCTCATGTTTGTTCTCTCACCGAGTTGAAGTGGACGCCTAAGAGGCGAGCATAGCTCGCTTCCAGCAGGTGCCACCCAGTGCATCGGACTTCACCTCGGGAATGATGCGGTCGAGGGCCCCATCATGGCCGTGCCGATACCGGGTCGACGGGAGAGGCGGGATGGAGGGGAGAGTCGAGAGGGGGCCGGACACGATCGCGTCTCGGCCTGGAACTAACGATCAGTCAGATCCATCCCCGCCAGACGTGATGAAGCGCACAGTCGAGGCCGAAGAATCGACGGGGTCGAGCCCCACGCCTCGCTCTCGACGCGGCTCATCCGTTCTCGGGCAGGTAGGTCTGGAAGAGATCGCCGATCTCCGCCTGGGAATGACGGGGGACCTTGTAGTAGGTCCGGATCGTGACGTCGCCGTTCTCCTCGAAGCGATAGGTCTCGATACTGAGCCCGATCTGCTCGCGTCCGTCCGAGGTGAAGTGGTTCTCGAGCAGCCAGGCGACCTCGTTCCCGCAGATGAAGAGCGACCCCGGAACGATCCGGAACCGGACGCTCGGCTGGAAGAGGTCCCAGGAGTCGACGCAGCAATGCTCGAAGCCGACCTTCTCCGGTGTTCCGACGGGGTCGAGCATCCGGAAATTGCCGGGCCCGACCTCGCGCCAGCTCGCGATCCAGCCCTCCTTGTCCCCCGCGTTCCACAGCTTCGGATAATTCTCGGCCCAGGTCTTCAGCGCGTCGAAGCTCGGTGTCGGCATTGCTCTCCCCTTTCGTCCGTTCGGGTTCCATGACGCGTCGCGGAGCCTCGCTCGGAGGCCCGCGGGCCCCCCTCGAGTCGACGCCTTCGAATGGGATCCGGCTCGCCCTCGCGGGCCTCGCGGATCTCTCAGGCCTCCGGATCGCCCGAGTAGATGTCGTAGGCGATGACCAGGCCCCGCTCGGCGAGCGCCTGGGACAGGCGCGGAGAGATCTCGAATCCCTCGTTGTATTGATCGAGAAACGCGCTGCAGAGGATCGAGGCGGAGAATTGATCGGTCAGGCTCGACCACTCGTCCACGTCGTTGCTGACGCTCGCGAGCAGGGATTCGACGTGCTCCTCGATCTCGCACTTCTCCGAGAGATGGCTGTCGAGGATCCACACGCCCGTCGGCTCGACGCCTCCCTTGCGGTCCGCCCGCACCGGATCCCCCTTGCGATGGGATCGGCTCGGCTCGCGACCGAGCAGCGCCGAGACCTCGTCGGGCTCGAGGCCATCGCCGAACACACGCAGAGAGACCCGGACTCTCGCAATCGCCGCCACTCCGTCCTCCTCGAGCCGCCTCGATCCGACTCGGCCCACGCTTTCCGTTCGACGCCGCGGCCCCTTCGTCCGGTCCCTCCCGATCGGGGGATCCCGGCTCTCTCACGGGTCCTCGGCTCCGCATCCTACCACAGCGTCCGCTCCGAACGGGAGGACCGGGAGACCCTCAACGCGCGACGCAGCGCTCGTAGCAGCCGCGCGCCGTCTCGATCGTCCCTGCCCTCGAGAGGCAGCCGAGCACGCAATGATCGAGCGAGCTCAGGGAGTCGCACCGCTCGCCCCGATACTCGTCGAGATCGTATCCGGCCAGCGAATAGCGCGAGTCCACGGCGTATCCGCAGAGATTCACGGTCTTGCCGCGGAGGAACTCCTCGTCGACGCTCGTTCCCTGGGAGACGGAGGTCGCGATCTGGCTTCCGATCCAGAGGCTCGCGACGAGCAGGAAGGCGGCGATCGCCAGGGCCAGCAGATAGCGCATCGACTCGCTCCCTCAACGTGAACGGATCGGGGAGATCGGAGAGACCGGCTCGGAGTCTCTGCTCATCTCGGGTCGAGCCGATAGACGAAGCGCGTCGGGTCGAAGCCCTCGATCTCCCCGGGCCGACCGACGAGCACCGCGCGCAACGGATAGATCCTTCCATCGAAGCGCGCCCGCACCCGCGGATCCTCGCGGATGTGATCGAGCCAGCGGCGCCCTTCCGCCGGATCGATGTAGAGCTTCCCGTCGCGCACGACGTAGTTGAGCTCGACCGAGTAGGGATCGGCGGGCCGTGTCTCGAGATCGAGGAAGGTCGCATCCACGAACGACCAGTCCTCCACGGCCTCCTCGACGACCTCTCCCGAGAGAGCCGATCCCGGGAAGACCAGGAAGGGCCCGCCGCATCCGAGCCAGACCGAAGCCCCCAGGCCACACGTTCCGATCACGAAGCGTCTCATGAGCTCGCGCATCCTCTGCCTCCCTCGTCTCCGCGGTCTCTGCAGCTCCCCCTGTACCGAGCGAGCCGTCGCCGACACCTGATTCCCGAGACCCATGGACGAATGCCTCCGATTCATCGCCCGGCTTCTCGAGGGGTGAGAAGATCGCTTCCCTCCGCCGCGAGCCCGGGATCTCGCGGGTCACCGGGTACGAGATCTCCGAGCGGTCCCCAGGAGCGCGGCCTCGAGTCGAGGCGCGATCCGACCGCTCCCGGCGGACTCTCATGAACCCCTCGGTCGCGATGCACGCGTCTTCGACCCGATCTCTACGTTGC
>CAYXLY010000413.1:0-4473 GCA_964466005.1 uncultured Spirochaetaceae bacterium
GAGCCCCTCGACCACCGGAGAGAAGGATCGGAAGATCCGGAAGATCCGCCTCGACTCGGCGGCATAACGCTGGGTGTCGCCGGAGACGAAGACCAGGTCCGGACACCGCCTGCGAGCCTCGACGCTCGGCATGGCCGAGTGGATCCCGAAGACCCGAGCCTCGTAGCTCGCGGCGGCCACCACGCCCCGCGTCCCCGCGCCGCCGACGACCACGGGGCGTCCGCGCAGCTCCGGGTGATCGCGCTGCTCGACCGACGCGTAGAACGCATCCATGTCGGCGTGCAGGATCACGCGGGGCGAGGAGGAGGCCGTCTCCGCCCGCGACCCGCCGCTCATCGATGCGCGCCGGTGGAACGGTCGAAGCCCTCGGCGAGCTCGCGCGCAGCCCGCATGCCCACGGTCACGCGACCCTCGAGATCCGGCGTGGCCAGCGCCTCCGTCGCGAAGACCAGGCGCGGAGAGCGCTCGCTGCGCTGCTCGAACCGGTCCCGTCGGGCCAGCGCGCCGCGGCCCTGGACCGAGAGGATCTCCTCGATCCGCTCCACGCGAGACGGGCCCGGCGGAAGCGCGCCCAGCGAAGAGCCCCGGAAGGCCGAGTCCACCCGGTAGATGATCTGCTGATCGGTCGCCTCCCAGTAGGCGTCGACGGCCTCCACCTCCAGCGAGATCCGCAGCCAGAACGGATCCGATGCATAGGGCTCCGAGGGCGGGCCCAGGATGCGAAGGTCGCGGAGATCGGGGAGCTCGCCGGGAACGAAGGTGACCCCGGCGAGACCGCGCAGGAGCCAGGCCTCCTGGGTGACCTGGCGATGGATCACGATGGAGCGGCGCGGCTGGATGGACTCGAAATGACCTCGCTCGATCGGAGCCAGCTTCGAGCAGACGCGCAGGATCTCGCTCGGCGGAAGCGCGACGACGGCGGCATCCGCCAGCGCGATCCGCCTTCCGGACGGCGACCGGTAACGCACCCGGACTCCCTCCGAGGTCGTCTCCAGGTCTTCGACCCGGCAGCCGAGCCGGAGCCTCAGGGGCTCGGCCAGCACCTCGACGAGCCGCGAAGGCCCGCCGTCGATCGGGATCGAGCGGCCGCCCCCGGCGAGCAGACGCGCCAGCATGGGAGCCACGATGGAAGCGGACTCCGCCGAGAGATCGAGCCCGGTCCGGGCGAGCAGCGCCGGCGCCATCCGCGTCGTGCACCAGCGCGTTCCGAAGGCTCGGAGAGAGGCGCGTGACCAGGGAATGTCGTCGAGAGCCCGGATGGACTCGGGCACCCGTTCGCGCGACGGTCGAATCGAGTCCCAGAGCGCTCGCAGGAGCATCTTCCGATCGCTCCAGCGCGGGGGGCGTCGGAAGACGGCGTCGATGGGTCGATCCATCCGCGGTGAGAGACCGGGCCAGAGCAGCTCTCGTGTCCGAAGCGGAGGCGGCCGATGGAGCCGTCCGCCGAGAACGAGGGCATGAGCCCGGGTCGGCGGCCCCGCTCCGGCGCCTTCGAGGCCGAGGCCCGCGATGAGCGCCCGGAGATTGGGGTCGCCGGCGCCGACCTCTCCGACGCCTCTCTCCAGAAGACCGTACTCCGTCTCGACCGGCCGCAGGCGCCCGCCGACGGCCGCCTCGGCCTCGATCAGCTCGACCTCGTGACCCGCCCGGAGTAGCCGCGTGGCGCAGACGAGCCCCGCCAGGCCTCCGCCGACGACGACGATGGACGGCATTCAGAAGGATCCCGCGGGGCCGGACGCGGCGAGCTCGTCCAGCATGCGAAGCAGCGTCCGGGGCACGAAGGGCTTGCGGAGGAATCTCCCCCGCGTCGTCTTCTCGAGGATCACCTCCAGATCTTCGGGCAAGGCATCCCCACTGGTCAAGATGACGGGCAGATCGGGACGTCGGAGCAGCAGCTCCGGGAGCAGCTCGGTCGCGCTCTTCGAAGGCATCCGGACATCGAGGAGGACCAGCGCGATCTCGTCGACCCGGGCCAGGAAGGCCTCCAGGCCCTCATGGCCGTCTCCGGCCGTGAGCGTCTCGTAGCCGGCCCGCTCCAGGAGACGCGCGAGCAGCCGCCTCAGCGGCTCTTCGTCATCGATGATGAGAGCGACCCTCGACGGACTCACGAATGGCATCTCCGGGCTGTGGACCTCTCGACCGGAGGACGGGCTCGCCGACACCGAGCGACCGCGCACAGGATGAAACAGATGAGGGATTGAAAAAAGGCGAAAAAAAGACGAAACTTGGACATGGCTCCGGCATCCCCCCAGGATTACGTCGAGCTGCGGGTGCGGAGTGCGTTCTCCTTCCTGGAGGCCTGCAGCAACCCGGAGGATCTGGTCGAGGCCGCCTCCACGCTGGGCATGCCGACCCTCGCGCTGGCCGACCGGAACGGGGTCTCGGGTCTGCCCCGCTTCCATCGCGCGGCCCGGACGGCCGGTGTCCGTCCCCTCCTCGGAGCCGAGATCGCCGTGGGGACGTCTCTCGGTGGATCCGGAACCGGTGGATCCGGAACCGGTGGATCCGGAACCGGTGGATCCGAAATCGATGGATTCGGAGCCGATGGACCCGGAGTCGATCGATGCCTGCTGCTGGTCGAATCGGCCGAGGGCTGGCGGCGGCTCTGTCGGCTGCTCACCCTGGCCCAGGGCCGCCGGGACAAGTCCCTCGAGGCTCGAGCGCCTCGCGCCCGGAGCCGGATCCGCGTCTCCTGGGACGAGCTCGAGGACGGGGCCGGCGAGTGGAGCGTGCTCCTGCGCGGCGACGATCAGCTCTCGCCCGCCCTGCTCGATCGCGCCCGGGCGATCTTCGGCTCGAAGCTCGCGGTCGACGTCTCGCGCCTCCTCGATCGCCGGATCGAGCGCATCTCCAGACGAGCGGCAGCGATGGCCGAGGCGTTCGGAGCTCCGATCGTGGCGACGGGCGACGTGCGATGCGCGTTCCCGCACGAGCGACGCCTGCTCGATGCCCTGATCTGCCTGCGCGAACGACGAACCCTCGAGACGGCCGGAGCCCGGCTGCCCGCCAACGGGGAAGGCCATCTGCACTCGCGCGAGGAGATGGTGCGGCGCTTCGCCGATCGACCGGAATGGATCCGAGCGAGCCGCGTCATCGCCGAGCGCTGCGAGTTCACGTTCGAGAAGCTCGACTACCGCTTTCCCGAGTACCCGCTGCAGCCGGGCGAGACCCAGACCGGCCGGCTCCGCCAGCTCGTTCGAAGAGGAGCGCGCGAGCGTCATGCGTGCCGCCCGGGCGAAGCGCTGGATCCGCACGTGCAGCGTCAGCTCGACCACGAGCTCGACGTGATCGAGAAGCTCGATCTCGCCGGCTACTTCCTGATCGTGGAGGACATCGTCTCCTTTGCTTCCCGCAACCGCATCCTCTGTCAGGGACGGGGCTCCGCCGCCAACAGCGCCGTCTGCCATGCGCTCGGAATCACCGCCGTCGACCCGGTCCGGATGGACCTGCTCTTCGAGCGCTTCCTCTCCGAGGAGCGGGGGGAGTGGCCGGACATCGACATCGATCTGCCCTCCGGTCCACAGCGGGAGAAGGTGATCCAGTACGTCTTCGCGAAATACGGCCCTCGCGGAGCGGCGATGACGGCGAACGTGATCAGCTACCGGACCCGGATGGCCGTGCGTGAGATGGGAAAGGTGCTCGGGATGGATCCCGAGGCGATCTCCCGGCTCTCGAAGCTCGTGGCCCGGATGGATCTCCCGCCTCCCCCGACTCCGTCCCCGCGCAGCCTGGGCGGTCGGCATGCGGAGCCCCGGGCGGCCGAGGAGCGCGGCGAGGATCCCCGAGCGGAGACGCGGCGCGAGCTCGATGCGCGCCTGCGCGAGGCGAAGCTCGACCCGGAGGCGCCCGAGGTCCGTCATTGGATGGAGCTCGTCGGCGCGATCCAGGGACTCCCCAGACATCTCGGGCAACATAGCGGCGGCATCGTGATCGCCGCGGGTCATCTCGACGAGGTCGTCCCGATCGAGCCGGCCACGATGGCGGACCGCCGCATCGTGCAGTGGGACAAGGAGGATTGTGCGGATCTCGGCCTGATCAAGATCGACCTGCTCGGTCTCGGCATGCTGGCGGCGCTCGAGGAGACGATTCCGCTCGTCCGTCGGCACGAAGGCGTCGAGATCGACCTCGCACGGCTGCCGCCCGACGATCCTCCGACCTATGCCATGATGCGCCGCGCCGATACGATCGGCGTCTTCCAGATCGAGAGTCGCGCACAGATGGCGACGCTTCCCCGCCTGAAGCCGCGGACCTTCTACGATCTGGTCGTCGAGGTGGCGATCATCCGCCCGGGCCCCATCGTGGGTCAGATGGTGCATCCCTACCTGAATCGCCGCGCCGGACGCGAGCCCGTCGTCTATCCCCACGAGTCGCTGCGACCGATCCTCGAGCGCACGCTCGGTGTGCCCATCTTCCAGGAGCAGCTGCTTCGGATCGCGATGTCCGCGGCGGGCTTCTCCGGCGGCGAGGCCGAGG
>CAYXLY010000414.1:0-4464 GCA_964466005.1 uncultured Spirochaetaceae bacterium
GGATCACGTCCGCGCCCATGTCCGCCAGCAGCATGGCCGCAAAGGGCCCGGGCCCCAGTCCGGCGATCTCGATCACACGCAATCCATCGAGCGGTCCCATTCGTTCCTCCCCTCGGAAGAGCGGCGAAGTATAGGCGAAGGTCCCGCCTGGACCCGGCTCCAATCCGCCCCGCGAAGCCCGCGAAGCGGGCTAGACTGATCGGCTCGTCGGAGAGCTGCGAGCCGACGGGCCGATCCCTCGCGGTGGAGGCCGCGGGCGCTCTCGGGTCGAGGCCGGCAAGCGACGACGACGCGGCGAAGGACGGGGACCGGCGGCAGGGGCGGTGTAATCGAGCCGGCGGAGAAGGTTCGATCGAGAGGGTGGACAGAGAGGGAAGAGTCGACGGAGAGAGTCGATGGGGGAGCAGGGCGACGTGGCGAGATGGGTCTTCGAGAACGGCAACCTCTTCGACGGGATCGAGGCGACGCAATCCGGCGCCCACGTCGTGGTCGAGGGGAGACGGATCATCGCGGTGGGTCGAGGGACCGCGCCGACGGGCGCGGGGGACAGGCGGGTCGATCTGGCGGGGAAGACCCTCCTCCCCGGGCTGATTCAATGTCATTTCCATTCCGGCTTCGGTCCGGACGCAGGCAACCCCATGCCGGTCCTGGGGCTGAACGCGCCGCCTGCCTACCTGGGGATGGTCGCGGTCTACAACGCGCGGATCGCGCTCGAGAACGGCGTGACCAGCGTGATCGGATCGAGCAACGGCGACCATCTGGACGTCGCGCTCAAAGAGGCGATCAAGATCGGGGTGGCGCCCGGACCGCGGGTGATTCCGTGCACGACCGAGATGGGGCCGTCGGGGGACCATTCGGACGGCACCAATCGCGCCTGGCACATGGACCTGGGACGGACCGGTCTGATCCGCAGCTGTGACGGAGTGGAGGCGTTCCGCCATGCGGTGCGGCAGGAGGTGGGGCGGGGCTGCGAGATCGTGAAGCTCTCGCTCGGCAAGGGACACGGCGCTTCACCGTCGGACGAACGCTGCTCTCTGACGCGGGAGGAGATCGAGGTCGTGGTGGAGACGGCGCATGCGCGAGGAGCGTTGGTGCGCGCGCATTGTCCCTCGCGTCTCGGTGTCCTCCTCTGCGCGAAGACGGGCGTCGACATCATCGATCACGGAGATCGGATCGACGACGAAGGCATCGAGGCGGTGCTCGAGGCGGACGCCACGATCGCGCCGAGTCTGCTCTGGGGCGAGCGCTTCCTGGGGATGGCGGACGCGTGGGACGACGCGAACGGCCCCTTCCCGATCGGTGACGGATTCCCGGAGACGCCCGAGGAGAGGCAGGAGCGGATCGAGGGCGTTCGGGAGGACTACGCCTATACCTGCGAAGCGGTGCCGAAGATGCAGGCCGCCGGCGTCCGGATGGTCCTCGGCGACGACTACGGATTCCCGATGATGCCGCACGGCGACTACGTGTCCGAGATGGAGATCTACGTGCGATTGGGGATCCCGCCGCTCGAGGTGATGCGTTGGGCGACTCGCAACGGTGCGCTCGCCATGAAGCACAAGGGGAGGGAGCTCGGGACGCTGGAGGCGGGCAAGCTCGCCGATCTGATCGTCGTCGACGGCGATCCGACCCGGGACGTCTCGGTCCTTCGCGATCCCTCGCGGATCGCGCTGGTCATGAAGGACGGGGAGATCCTGAAGGATCTCGGAGTGACGGGCTGAGGCTCCCGCTGCGGCTCGGCGGGCCAGGCTCACGGCAGACGAGCCGGAAAGGACGACGACACGCGATGCGAATCTCCCATCGGATGGGATGGCTCTTGACTTCGATGATCCTCGCGCTGCTCGGTCTCGGGACGGGCTGCTCGCAGGAGGAGCCGCCGGCGAGCGGCCCGACGGCGGGCTGGCCCCGCTACGGCATGGACGACGGCGGGCGGCGACATTCACCCCTCGATCAGATCACGCCCGAGAACGTCGATCGGCTGGAGGTCGCCTGGGAGTATCGGACTGGCGACATCCTGGACGGCTCCGAGAGCTTCGCGCCGACCACCTTCCAGACGACACCGATCCTGGTCGACGAGACGCTCTTCTTCTGCTCGCCCTTCAATCGGGTCATCGCTCTGGATGCCGAGACCGGAGAGGAGCGCTGGACCCATGATCCGGAGACCGATCTCGAGGGGGTCTACACGCTCAACTGCCGAGGCGTGAGCGCCTGGACGGACTCGCGGGCCCGACGAACGGAGGTCTGCTCCACGCGGATCTTCTCGGGGACGCTCGATGGGCGTCTGATCGCCCTCGATGCGGAGACGGGGCGTCCCTGCGACGACTTCGGGGCGGGCGGCACCGTCGATCTGCGTCGCGGCGTCGGAGATCCCGAGCCGGGTGAGTACGGCGTCACCTCGCCTCCGGTCGTGATCGGCGATCGCGTCGTCACGGGATCCATGGTCCTCGACAACCGGCGGGTGGACGCTCCGAGCGGAGTCGTGAGGGCCTACTCCGCGCGTTCCGGCAAGCTCCTGTGGGCCTGGAATGCGCTGGTGCCGGGCGAAGCGACGAGCGCCGAGGGCGAATATCGACGGGGAACGACGAATGCCTGGGGAGCGCTCTCCGCCGACGCCGAGCGGAACCTCGTCTTCGTGCCCACGGGCAACACGTCTCCCGACTACTTCGGCGGCCATCGCGACGGACTCGACTACTACTCGAGCTCGATCGTCGCGCTGGACGCCGACAGTGGCGAGCCCGTCTGGAGCTTCCAGACGGTGCACCACGACATCTGGGACTACGACATCGGCTCGCAGCCGGTGCTCTTCGATTATCCCACGGAGCAGGGAGCGATCCCCGGCGTGATCGCGGCGACGAAGATGGGACACCTCTTCTTCCTCGATCGACTGAGCGGAGAGCCCCTGCTGCCCGTCGAGGAACGATCGGTTCCCGGACGAGCCGCTCCGGGGGATTTCGTGTCGCCGACGCAGCCCTTCCCGGTGAAGCCCCCGCCGCTCCACCCGCACGAGCTCGCTCCGGAGGATGCCTACGGATTCACGCCCTGGGACAAGAACGACTGCCGGAAGATCATCGAGTCGGCTCGCTCGCAGGGCATCTTCACTCCGCCGAGCACCCAGGGCACGATCCAGTATCCGGGCATGGTGGGCGGGATGAACTGGGGGAGCCTCTCGGTCGACTCCGGACGCCGCATCCTCGTCGTGAACACCCAGCGGGTCGCGACCTATGTCCGGCTGGTTCCCCGTCAGGAGTTCGAGGAGATGGTCGAGCGGGAGGGCAGCATGCCGAAGTTCGGCTTCGAGCCGCAGGAAGGCACGCCCTACGCTCTGGAGCGCGTGCCGCTGCTCTCGCCGCAGCTGGGGGCGCCCTGCAATCCGCCGCCGTGGGGCACGCTGGTCGCGGTGGACCTCGCCACCGGCGACGTCGTCTGGGAGGTTCCACTGGGCAATACCCGGAACCTCGCACCCTGGCCGATCTGGTGGCTCCTGGGAGACGTGGGCGTCCCCAACCTCGGAGGCCCGATCACGACCGCCAGCGGGCTGACCTTCATCGGAGCCACGACCGACGGCTATCTGAGGGCCTTCAAGACGGCGACCGGCGACGAGCTCTGGAAGGCGAGCCTGCCCACCAGCGCCCACGCGACCCCGATGACCTATCGGGTCCGTCCCGATGGGCGCCAGTTCGTCGTCGTGGCCGCAGGGGGACACATGCTGCTGGGCACGGAGCCCGGCGACGCGCTGATCGCATACGCGCTGCCCGAGTAGCGCTTCGGCCGTCGGCCTGAATCGCCCGAGAGAGCGGGCTCGCCGAGCGCGGGGGAGGACCTCAGGATGGAAGCAGGACGGGATCCGTTCGGACGACCGGCGAGGCATCGTCTGGTCCGGACGCTCGATCGGAGCTTCGCCTCGATCGCCGGCTGGTCCTTCGATCATCGGGGGGCCGTGTCGATTCTGTGCGTGCTGCTCTTCGCCGGCAGCCTGATGCTCGCGGGCAGGGTGGAGACCGATACCAGCTACGAGGCCTACTTCGACGAGGGCGACGCGACCTATCGGGCCTACGAGGCCTACCGCGAGGACTTCGGCTCCGACGAGGTGGCCTATATCGGCTACGAGCTTCCGGGCGTCGAGCACGGCCCGTGGAATCTGGATGCGATGCGCCGACTCGAGTCCCTGACCCGGGCTCTCGAGGACGTCCCCTTCGTCTACGAGGTGACGACGCTGGCCAACGCCGAGCTCACCCGGGGCCTGCCGGACGGGATCGAGATCTCGAAGATCTGGGACGAGATGCCCGAGACCCAGGAGGAGCTGCTGGAGCTGCGCGAGCTCTACCTGGGCAAGCGTCTTCTCGTCGGCGGGATCATCAACGCGGAGGCGGATTTCGGGGCGATCATCCTGGAGATGGACCGGTCGAGCACGGATCCGCCGGAGGAGATCGTCTGGGACGAGGCGCGCGGCGCCGACGATCTGGAGAA
>CAYXLY010000415.1:0-4462 GCA_964466005.1 uncultured Spirochaetaceae bacterium
CGAGCGAGCCGCGGCGTCTCGAGCGCGCGCAGGCGCACCTGTCGCGCCGGGTCCGGATCGCAGAGGGCCTTCAGACAGCCCGTCACCGCCGCTGCGATCGCCAGGTCCGCCTGGGGACATTCCTGCACGTCGAGCAGCCGGATCTCGAGCGCCATGCGATCGAAGCGGACGATGCAGCCCCGGGCGTTCACCCACTCGTGTCGCAGGATGCCGGCGGGGTCGAAGGGCGCGAGGTCCGCGTAGATCGAGGCGAGCAGGGAATCATGGTCCGCCCGGGTCGTGATCGGCTCCGGGACGACCGATCCGCTCACCGAGGGCACCTTCCGGGCATTGGTCGCGTAGACGTCGAGCCGGGTATCCGCGTATCCGGAGATCCGTCCCTCGAGACAGGGCGAGGAGGCGGCGAGCGCCGGCAGCAGGGGCAGCAGCGCACGAGCGGCCCCGTGTAGTCGAGCGAGCTCGCCGTCGTCGGCGAACGGGAGATTCAAGTGAGCGCTCTGCAGGTTCGCCCAGCCATGCCCGCGGCAGTCGAAGATCCGATCGAAGGCCTCGTAGATCTCGCGAGAGCCGTGGGGCCAGATCTCGAACTCGCGTGCGGCGTCCATCCACGGATGCATCGCCGTGGGCAGCAGACGCGCGCCGAGGGGGGCGAGATGCTCTTCCATGCGTCGGAGCTCCGCCTGGAACCCTTCCGCGAGGCCCGTGAGGCTCGCCACCGGTCCATTCGTCTTGACCTCGATCACGTGGCGCGCGAGCTCGTTGGACCAGGCGAAGCGGCCGCGCTCGACCTCTTCGTCGACCTGGCCCGACTCCGCCCGGATCAGGAGATCGGCGATCGGCGCGACGTCGAGGGTCCGCTCGTCGACGATCATGTACTCGAGCTCGATTCCGTGGCCCTCGAAGAGACCGAGCGGCGCTTCAGATCCCATTCGCGATGCCATTGCGCCCTCGCGCGTCGAGCCGGTCGCGGAACCACAGCATGATCGAGCGGTAGAGGGCATCGCCCAGCACGGCGTCCTCGAAGCCGACCTCGACGTTCGGGTTGTCGTTCACCTCGATCACCAGGAAGCGTCCCTCCACCTCCTTCAAGTCGACTCCGTAGAGCCCCTTGCCGATCAGGTTCGCCGCTCGCACGGCCGTCTCGATCAGCTCCGGAGCGACCGCCTCCACGGGCAGGGTGTCGACCTTTCCGTAGCGGCGTCGCCCCGTCGGGCTCGTGCTCACGATCTGCCAATGTCCCCGGGCCATGTGATAGCGGCAGGCGAAGAGCGCCCTGCCCTCGAGCACCCCGATCCGCCAGTCGAACTCGGATGCGGTGAACTCCTGCGCGACCACGAGCTCGGAGTCTTCCAGGAAGAGCCGGGCCTTGCGATCGAGCTCTTCCTCGCTCTCCACGCGAGTCACGCCCCGGGAGAACGCGGAGTCCGGACGCTTCAGGACGCAGGGAAGTCCGACGGTCGAGGCGATCTCGCCGATCGAGTCCTCGTGGGCCACGAAGGTCTTCGGATGGGGAATCCCGTGCCTCCGGAAGAGCTCGGCCAGGAAGACCTTGTTCGAGCAGCGCAGGATCGAGACCGGGTCGTCCATCACCACCAGGCCCTCGGTGGCGGCCCGTCGGGCCAGTCGGTAGGTGGGCCCGTCGACGGAGGTCGTCTCGCGGATGAAGAGCGCGTCGAACTGCGCGATGTCCGCGGCATCCGTCCGCTCGATCCGATGCGGCTCGATCCCGACCTCCCGGGCAGCCCGCTCGAAACGCTTCAGGGTCCTCGCGTCCGAAGGCGAGTCGAGCGCATCGGGATCGTGAAGGATCGCCAGGTCGTACTGATAGGTCGGACGCCGGGGGGAGGATCGCTCCCGCCGGCTGAAGGCCCACTCGGCCTTCTCGATCACGAAGGGACGATGACTCTCGGGAATCTCGCTCGTCGAGATCGGGCGGACCGTGGACAGTCGCCACTCTCCTGCGCGTTTCTCGAAGCCCGCGCGCAGGAGCGGCACGGGAAACTGATCGTAGAGAGCGCGAGAGAGCGCCTCGTAGCGCTTCGAGAGGTTGTGGCCGAAGTAGATGGAGAGCTCGAAACGAGGCCCCTTCAGGCGAGCCAGGCTTCGCTGGATCTGGTCCTCGAGCTGCTCGGAGACCAGCCGGACCACCGGGGACAGACGGAGGTCCTGGAGCGTCTCGACGGTCGGGAGGGGACGATGCCCGCGTGCGGCCGCGATCAGGGAGACGTAGTAGCCGATCGTCTGATACCCGTAGGTCCGACAGAAATTGGTCACCCGGAGGTTTCGCTTACCGGCCCAGACGTCGCCCACGAGGTAGTCGCGGGCGGAGACGACCTCTGCGCTCTCCAGCTCCAGCGGCCAGCGACGCACGTTCTCGATCACGATGATCGACTTCAAGAGCGCTCTCCCGGGGGCTCGAGAACCAGCAGGTTGCCGTCATGGGTGAGCACGCCGAGCAGGATGGCGTTGATCAGACGCTGAACGGGCACCCAGTAGACATGCCGCTGGAAGTGGGGATGATCCTCCACCGGATCCGCGACGCGGACGGTCCGGTCCTCCTCGTCCCAGCCACTGAGCACCACGAAATGACCGGTCGGCACGCCGGCCACGTCGTCCTCCGCGAGCTCCGTCCGCCCCACCTCGCGCGCGCTGCGATAGAGATAGGTCGAGGAGAGCCCGGTCAGGATGGGTCGACCCGACTCGAGCCATCGCCTGAGGAGGCCGGGCGTGAGATCCTCCATCTGCAGCTCGCCGCCGAGTCGCAGATACTCGAGATAGACCTCGGTGGCCTCGCTGAGACGAGGATCCCGCTTTGCCTGCGCCTGGGCCCGGAGCTTGGGAGCGAGCTCGCGGCTCTCTCCCTGGAGCCACGTCGGGTCGAAGATCGCGAGGTTGTAGGTGTACATGAGCGCCCGATAGCCGCGCCTCAAGGCGTGGATCGCCAGGCTGGCCGAGAGGGTGCCGCCGTTCTGGAGCCGGGGCACCTCGGCCACGACATCGGCCAGGGCGTCCTGGTCTCCGTAGTACTGGTAGACCGCCTGCAGACAGGTCGGCCCGCAGCTCGCGTCGTCGGGCTGTCTCAGGATCTCGAGGTCGAGAGCCAGTCGAGAAGGCTGTGGGTGGGGCATGGCGGAAGCCCTCGTCAGAGGGCCGTCGATCCTCGCATCCCGGGCCTGGGACGCCATCCGAGGCGTCCGGCCGTGGAGTGCCTCAATTCTATGTCCCGCCGGCCGCACTGCAAGAGCCCGGCGCCCGGCGTCTCCTTCCGAAGCCCGCCGGACGCGGACGGGATCTCTTCTCCCGCGAGGCCCGCGATCCGGGTAGGGTAGAATCCGTCCTCGAGAAGCGGGAGGGACGGACAGGATGGACGCCAGGACCGGGAGACGACGCGCCGTCGGCTTCGACGAGTATCGAAGCTGCATGGCTCGGATGTTCACCGCGGAAGGAGTCGCCGCGGGCCTGCAGCTCGAGACCCGGCCCGGGGACGTGATCATCTCGCCCTTCGCCAAGTGCGGAACGACCTGGCTGCAGCAGATCGTCCACAGCCTGAGGACGGGCGGGGATCTGGACTTCGACGACGTCTCGCGAGTCGTCCCCTGGATCGAGACCGCCGCCGACCTCGGACTGGACCTGCAGGCCCCGCAGCGAGCGGAGCCGCGAGCGTTCAAGAGCCATCTCTCGTGGGGTCTCGTACCCAAGGGAGCCCGCTATGTCGTCTCACTCCGGAACCCGGGCGATGCGCTGGTTTCGATGTATCGCTTCATGGAGGGCTGGTTCTTCGAGCCCGGGTCGATCGACATCGAGACCTTCGCGCGCAGGCAGTTCCTCGACCGCTCCGAGCGGCGCGACTACTGGACCCATCTCTGCTCCTGGTGGCGCCGACGAGACGACGACGACGTGCTCCTGCTCGCCTACGAGCACATGAAGCGGGACCTGCCCGGCACCGTTCGCCGGGTGGCTCGCTTCATCGACGTCGCCGCGGACGACGCCCGGATCGCGGTCGCCTGCGAGCAGGCCTCGCTCGAGTCCATGAAGGCCCACCAGAGCAAGTACGACGACCTCTTGATGCGCGAGCGCAGCGAGTCCGTCTGCGGGCTGCCGCCCGGGAGCGACTCCACCAAGGTGCGTAGCGGCCAGTCGGGCGGTCATCGCCACGAGCTCTCGGCCGACCTGAGGCGGGAGCTCGACCAGACGTGGCAGGCCACGGTCGGCCTCGAGCTCGACCTGCCGAGCTATGACGCTCTGCTCGCGGAGCTCGACCCTTCCGGGCCGGCGAGTCAGGCGCGCTGAGATCCGCGCCACGCCATGGCCCCCTCGTCGCTCCGCGCCCGGAGCCCGCCGCGCCCAGGGCCCTTCGATGGCCTGGGTGGTCCTCGGCGACGGGACGTTCGGGAACGAAATGCGGTCTGAGGGCGGGAAGGTCGTCGCGAACCGCGAGGCCATCGCCCGGGCGCTCGCCGAT
>CAYXLY010000416.1:0-4456 GCA_964466005.1 uncultured Spirochaetaceae bacterium
CCGTCCGGCTTCGCTGCGGCCGACGCCGCAGAGCCGCGACCGGGGGGAGCCGGGCGCCGCCTCGTCACGACGGCAGAGCCCGCTGGGCGCTGAGGACCGGCTCGCGCCGGATCTCCTCACGCGTCCCCCACACACCCGATCAGCACGCCGGCAGGCATCGGCCTGGCTCGACGAGACGGGTCATGGCGCCAGACCGGAGCCCTCCGGTAGCCGTCGGAGCTCGTTCGGTGCGCGCGCTCAGGCGACGCAGGGTGGGTGCCGGGTGGTGCCGAGTGTGCTCCGAGTGTGCTCCGGGTGGGCGCGGCTTCAGTGCGGGCGTAGGCGAGATCGCGTTTCGAGGCCGGTCTCGGGATCGGCGGGAGGCCCCGCCGCTTCGCTTCCAAGGAGCGTGCGCGTGCAGAGAATGCTGGCGCTCTCGCTCTCGAGATCGAAGACGATGCGGGCTTCACCGGAAGCGAGCTGCCGATAGACCTGGATCACCTTGTCTTCGAGCGACCACTCCGCCTGATCCGCGCCGACGAGGTCTTCGTGTCCAGCGGGCCCTTCCGATCCTGGACCGTAATCCGTGCCCTCCCGGGTCACGAACTCCTCGATGAGCCCCCGCAGTGCGCCGGGTGAGAGCTGCTCCGGATCGAGCTCGAGGCCGTGCTCCCCGCCCGACGGACGCGGGCTCCGCCCTCCATCCCCACCTCGCGATTCCCCGGAGTCCGAGCGATCCGCCATTGCCGACAGTCTACCCTGATCGCGCCCCTTGCGGCAGCTGTGGATCGGTTCGTCTCGCCCTGGCCCCGTGGGGCGGCATGATTTCCCTCCCCGTACGCGCGATCCACTCTTCGTGCGGGACGACGGTCGGCCGAAGAGTGGCCCCATGGCACGGGAGATCGGCTTCTACTCCACGATTGCCGTCGCGGGCTGGCTCGTGCTCGGGGCCCTGCTCGGGCACCGTGCGGGGCGACGTGAGCTCGCCCTGGTCGCCCTCGGTCTCACGGGCGGCCTCTGGGCCGTCGGTGACCTCCTCTTTCTCGGAGCCGAGACGACCTCCGAGCTGATCCTGGCGCGCCGTCTCTTCTACCTCGGCGCCGCCGGGCTGGCCCCCGTCTGGCTCTGGCTCTCCCTGCGCACCGCCCGTCCCGACTGGTTCGTGGCGCGACCCGGATCCATCCTCCTTCCCTTCGTGATTCCTCTGGCGGCCTACTCCTGTCTCTATTGGGACGAGTCGGTTCGATTCATCGATTGGCAGAGTCCGAGCCCTTCCCACCGGTACGGTCCGCTCTTCGACCTCTACATCGCCCATCAGCACGCGCTGATCGCGATCGGCACCGTCTACTTCCTCCGTACGAGCTTCCGGCTCCGCCGTACGAGCCCGGTCGTCATGTCGGCGCTGCTGGTGGCCGCGGCCCTCCCTCTCTTTACCAACATCGCCTATCTGTTCGGTGGCCTCGAATCCGACTGGACCGCCGCCGCGCTGGCGCCCGCTGGTGTCCTCTTCTGGGTCGCCATGGTCGAGTCGGGGCTCGTCGCGCATCTCCCGATCGATCGCCATCGACTGATCGAGCAGCTCGACGTCGGCGTCGTCGTGGCCGACGCAGAGAGCCGTGTCCTGAGCGCCAATCCCGCCGCCCGGCGTCTGGTCGAGCTCGAGGGAATGAGCGGGCGTCGTTTGACGGACGTGGTCGCCGCGGCGGAGCAGCGGACCGACGCCTCCATCGAATCCCGGGCCCTCGCCCTGCGCGGTCCGATCGGCATCGTCGGCCACGCCCTGATCTTGACGGACCGGACGGAGGCCGAGACCTCCCGTCGGCGCCTCGAGCTCGCGGGCAGGCTGGAGGCGTTGGGCTCGCTCACCGCCGGCATCGCTCACGAGGTCAACAATCCACTCGCCTATGTCCAGGCCAATCTCTCTTCCCTCGGATCGACCGCCAAGGACCTCTCCGACCCTGCGTTGCGGGCCTGCCTTCCCGATTCCTTGCAGGAGTCCGTGGCCGACATGGAGTCTCTCGTCGAGGAGACCCATGAGGGCCTGGAGCGCATCCGGCTGCTGGTGCAGCGGTTGAAGACCTTCTCGCGGACGCCCGATCTCTCGGCTCATGCGGTCGAGATCGACCTCTCCGCCCTCGTCCGCCAGTCCGCCGCCGTGGCCCTGGTCGGTCGCCGGGGCGAGCCCCTGCAGATCGAGGGCGAAGAGGATCTGCACGTCCTCACGCTCGAGAGCGCGGTCTTCCAGATCCTCGTCAATCTGCTGCTGAACGCCGCCCAGGCTGCGCCGGAAGATCCCAGGATCCGCGTGCGGCTCTGCCGGCAGGATCCCGGCGTGCGACTGGACGTGATCGACAACGGTCCGGGGATCGCACCCAGCGTCCTGCCCCGCATCTTCGACCCCTTCTTCACGACCAAGCCGACCGGAACCGGCCTCGGCCTCTCCCTGAGCTACGACCTGGCCAAGCAGGTCGGGGGCCGCCTCCAGGCCGGCAACTGCGAGGGGGGCGGCGCTCTCTTCAGCCTCTGGCTTCCTCGCTACCCGCCTGGAGCAGACGCCGACGAGGGCTCCCGATCGCTCGAGACCCTCGGATGAAGCCATTCCCCGAGACTCTCGCCCGAAGCCGCCGTTCGAACTCGTCGCCCGAAGCTGTGGCATGATCCGCGTCCGAGTCGGGCGGCCGACGAGGCTCGTCCCTGCGTCCAGGGGCGCCTCGAGCGCAGACGCAGGCGGGCCATCAGGGGGATCGGGGATGCGAGCGGAGGAGATCGACACGCTGGGAATCGGGCCACTCGTCGCGGCCTTCGACGAGGGCGCGCTCCGCGCAGTGGACGTCATCGAGGCCTATCTCGACCGCATCGAGCGGCTGGATCCGGATCTCCACGCCTACTCCGCGCTCTGGCCGGAGAAGGCTCGCGAGCGCGCGAAGGCACTGGATCGCGGGCGGGCCGCGAACGGCTCCCTGCCGACGCTATTCGGGGTCCCCGTCGCGGTGAAGGATCTCTGCGACGTGGCGGGCGAGCCCACCCGCGCCGGCACGACGGTGCTCGGCGACAGGCCTGCCGCGAGCGATGCGGAGGTCGTCGAGCGGCTGGAGGCCGCGGGGGGCGTGATCCTCGGAAAGACCCGGATGACCGAGGGTGCCTTCATCTCGCATCATCCCTCGGTCGTGCCGCCGGTCAACCCCTGGAACGCGGATCGCTGGACGGGGATCTCCTCGAGCGGCTCTGGCGTGGCGGTCGCCGCCGGCCTCTGTCTCGGCGCGCTCGGCACCGACACGGGCGGCTCCATCCGTTTTCCCTCGGCGGCCTGCGGTCTGACGGGGCTGAAGCCGACCCATGGCCGCGTCTCGTTGCGGGGGGTCTTTCCGCTCAGCGGATCCCTGGATCACGTCGGGCCGATGGCGCGATCGGTGGACGACGTGGCGCGGCTCTTCGCCGTGCTGGCGGGGCCGGATCCGGGAGATCCCTGGAGTCTCGGCGCTCGGGCCGCGGTGCCGAGCGCCACGGTCTCGCCTCGCACGCGCGGCGTGCGGATCGGCGTCGATCGCGGCTACTGCCGGACGGGCGTCGAGGCCTCGATCGCGGCCGTCATCGAGGAGTCGTTGGAGGTCCTGGCGGAGCTCGGAGCCGAGATCGTGGAGGTGGAGCTTCCTGCGGTCGACGACGTCATGGGCGCCTGGGTCTCGATCGCCGCTGCCGAGGCTGCCGCCGCCCATGCCGACACTTTTCCGAGTCGTTCCGAGAGCTACGGGGAGGAGCTCCGGGCGACGCTCGAGCTCGGTCGTCGGGTCGACGGGCGCACGGTCGCCGAGGCCTGGAAGACGCGGATTGCCTTCAGTCGGCGTCTGGAGTCGGTCTTCGAGTCGATGGACGCGATGATCGCGCCGGTGATTCCCGACCTCTTCGTCGCGAACACGAATCTGGGCGACATCCAGACGACGCCCGCCGCCGCGGTCGCCGTCCGCTTCACGTCCCCCTTCAACGTATCGGGCCTGCCTTCGCTGACTCTGCCGGGAGGACTCGACCGGGAGGGCGTCCCGATCGGGTTCCAGCTGGTCGCATCGCGCGGCGGGGAGTCGAGGCTGCTCGAGCTGGGTCTGGCCTTTCAGGCCGCCACCGACTGGCATTCGCTGAGACCCGACCTCGATCCGCCGGGCTGAGTGGGCTGCCTATCCTCGCTGGATCGCGCGCACCGGCCTCCCCGCCCCGACACCCTCGCCCCGACTCTCGCCGCACTCCGGCGGACTCAGTCCGACCGCCGCTCTCCGGGCTCCGCCACTCCCGAGATGAAGTCCGCGAGCGCGCGCCGGGCGACCTCGTCCCGCATCTGGCGCGGGGGATGCTTCATCGTGAAGGCCGAGGCGGCCTCGAGCGGGCCCCCGACGCCGCGGTCGAGCGCGAGCTTGGCGCATCGGATCGCGTCGATCGCCACGCCCGCGCTGTTGGGAGAGTCCTCGACGGAGAGGCGCAGCTCGAG
>CAYXLY010000417.1:0-4452 GCA_964466005.1 uncultured Spirochaetaceae bacterium
CATTCGAGGGGTGGCGATGAGCGTTCCAGAGCTCTTCTTCTTCAGCGTCAGGAAGGGGACCTACGTCGTCGCGCCCGATCCCCCTGCGCCGCCCGCTTTCCGGGTCCACACGGCCGGTTCGGACGCCGACGGGACGTGATAGCCTGAGCCATCGGGTGACCGGGCCGCAGCCCGCGGTCGCGCCCGATCGGGCAGGGGTATGGCGGAAGCGCAGCGAGAGAGCCGGGAAGGCCCGGAGAACGACCGGAGCGAGGGAGGCCAGGGACCCCGCCGATGGCCGATTCTCGCGGCACTCTCGGCCGCGGCGGGGGTCGCCCTCGTCATCGGCATGGGTGCGTTGTGGCCGCGTCCCTCGGAGCCGCCGATCCGGATCGCGGACGTCTCCTCGGAACGTCTGCTGGCCTCGGGGCCCGTGGTCGGGTTCGCGGGCGCCGAGGACACCCATGCCTGGCTGGGCATTCCCTATGCCCGCCCCCCGGTCGGATCGCTTCGCTGGCGGGCCCCGCGACCGCCCGAGGCGTGGGTGGACACGCTCGATGCCTTGTCCTTCGGCGCGCCGTGCATGCAGCTGGGCTCGTCGCTGGGCGGCGTTCCGGCCGAGGACGAGGAGGGGTTCGCGGGCAGCGAGGACTGCCTCACGCTGAACGTCTGGGCCCCTCGCAGAGAGGCCGACGCGATCGATCCGCCCGACGCGCCGCTTCCGGTGATGGTCTGGATCCACGGGGGTGGCAATCGGATCGGACAGGGCGGCGGAGCCATGTACGACGGAGCCCGGCTCGCCGGACGCGAGCAGGTCGTCGTGGTGAGCTTCAACTATCGCCTGGGGCCCTTCGGCTGGCTCTCCCATCCTGCGCTGCGCGCGGGCGCCGAGGACCCGCTCGAGGCCTCGGGCAATTTCGGGACGCTCGACCAGATTCGCGCGCTTCGCTGGGTCCGATCGAACATCGCCGAGTTCGGAGGCGATCCGGAGAACGTCACGATCTTCGGAGAGTCGGCGGGCGGGACCAACGTGCTCGCGCTCCTTCTGGCCGAGCCGGCGGCCGGTCTCTTCCATCGGGCCATCGCCCAGAGCGGCTCGACCCGCTCCTTCAGCCGGGCGGAGGCGGAGAACCCGGTCGACGGCGATCTGCCCGGACATCGAAACAGCTCGTCGGAGGCCGTCGTCGCGCTCGTGGTGCGTTCGGGGCTGGTGCCGGACCGGGCCGCGGCGCGACGCTACGTCGACGGGCTGCCGAGCGGGGACCTGGCCGAGCTCCTGCGCGGTCGCTCCGCCCGGGAGATCCTCGACGTCTATCGTGATCCCGAGGGCTCGGGATGGATCGACCTGCCGCGCGTCTTTCGCGACGGCGCTCTGCTGCCCGGCGGGAGCTGGCTCGAGGCCTATCGATCCGGACGCTTCCATGCGGTGCCCGTACTGCTCGGGAGCAATCGGGACGAGATGAAGCTCTTCCTGTCCCAGGACCCGGCGCATGTCCGGCGCTATTTCCGGGTCGTCTATCGGATCCGCGATCGGGAGGACTACGAACGTCGGGCGCGGCGGGAGAGCGAGCTCTGGAGTCGACGGGCCGTCGACCGGCCCGCGGCGGCTCTGGTCGAGTCCGGACGAACGGAGGTCTACGCCTATCGGTTCGACTGGGACGACGAGCCGAGCTGGCTCGGGACGGACCTGTCCACGTTGCTGGGCGCGGCGCACGGCTTCGAGCTTCCCTTTCTCTTCGGGACCTTCGATCTCGGGGATCCCCTCTTCAATCGCCTGATCTTTCCGGAGCGGACCCGGTCGAGTCGCGAGCAGCTCTCCGAGCGGATGCAGGCCTACTGGGCCGAGTTCGCGCGGACGGGCCGTCCCGGTCGTGGAGGCCGGGACGATCTGCCGGAGTGGCCTGCCTGGGAGTCGATCGGCGAGATCGCGGCGCACCTGCTGGTGCTCGACAGCGAGACGGATGGCGGCATCCGGGTTGCCCGGTCCGGGAGCGCGCTCGGCCGAAGGAAGGGGATCCAGGCGTCGCGGCTCGTCTTCCAGAGGGCAGGCGCAGTCCGGTGAAGCCTGTCGGGAAGAGCGCCGATGCGACGGTCCTCGATCGTCTCTTCGAGATCGTGACGTCGCGACGCGATGCACGACCTCCGGAGAGCTACGTCGTCTCCCTCCTGGACGGGGGCTGGGAGGCGATGGCTGCCAAGATTCGTGAGGAGGCCGAGGAGGTCGCGGTCGCGGCTCGGGAAGAGGGAGACGAGGCCCTCGCGCACGAGGTCGCCGATCTGATCTTCCACGTCTGGGTCGTCCTGGCCGATCGCCACGTGGATCCCGGCGCGGTCTACCGGGAGCTCGATCGGCGCTTCGGCATCGGAGGCCTCGCCGAGAAGGCCTCGCGCGGATCCGCTCAGGAGTGAACGGCATCCGGGCCAGCCCGCCGGACCCGATCGCGCTCGCGCGGGGATCGAGCGCAGGGGTCGGGGTCGTGGATCGAAGTCGTGGATCGAAGAGGATGAGAGCATGCTTCCGAGCGAGAGACTGAGGATCGCGATTCCGTCGAAGGGCCGTCTGCGCGACTCCGCGCTCTCCATGCTCGAGCGGGCCGGGCTGCATTTTCGCGTCTCGGGAAGGCGTCTCTTCTCGGTCTGTAGCGACACGGGCATCCGCATCATCTTCACCAACACGGCGGATATTCCCGTCCTCGTCTCGGAGGGCGTCGTCGATCTGGGCATCACCGGGAGCGATCAGGTCCTCGAGAAAGGCGTGTCGGTCGTCGAGCACCGTCGACTGGGCTTCGGACGCTGCCGGCTCTCGGTGGCGGTCCACAAGGACGCTCCGTTCCGGAGCGCCGCCGATCTCGCCGGTCGGGTGGTCGGCGCCAAGTTCGTGCGGCTGGCGCGGGAGCATTTCGAGCGACTGGGCGTCGAGGACGTGCATGTCATCGAGATCCAGGGAGCCGTCGAGGTGATGGTCCTGCTCGGCCTCGTCGATGCCATCGTGGAGATCGTCGAGACGGGAAACAGTCTCGTCGAGAACGACCTCGTCGAGCTCGAGCGCGTGCTCGAGGCCGAGGCGGTGCTGATCGGTGGCGGCTCATCGCGGGACGAGGAGCTTCGGGATGCACTCCTGCGGCGGATCGATGGCGTGCTCGCCGCCGCGCGCTACGCCCTCCTCGAATACAACTGTCCCTCGGAACGCATCGACGATGCCGTCCGGATCACACCCGGCTTCTCGTCACCGACCGTCGTGCCGCTCCAGGATCCGCGATGGCTGGCGGTGAAGGTGCTGGTCGAGAAGGGGACGACGCAGCGGGCGATCGATGCGCTCGAGGCGCTCGGCTGCGAGGCGATCCTCGAGACCGAGCTCAGGCACGCCCGCCTCTAGCTCGTATCCGGTTCGGGAAGTTCGCCGTCGAAGTCGCCACGCCGATTCGTGTGGCACGCCTCGCACCGAAATCGCGTCTGCGGGCTGCTCGCAAGGCGCGCGAGGGAGGCTGGCCGTCGCTACGGCGACCGAGCGCACGCAGCGAGCGACCCGCAGTCGCGATCGAATGCAGGCGAACTTCCAGAACAGGGCACTCGACCCCTGCCAGGGCCCGCGGCTGACGGAGTCGTCTCCGCGTCGCGGCCGGCACGGGCTCCGGCCCGACGACCGCCTCCGGGTCTGGCCGCCTCCGGGGCTGGAGGAAAGGCGCTGGCGATGGGCTCGGCCGAATGCCCGGGGCCCTGCCTGGCGCTCTATTTGGGGTGAAAAGCAAACGGCGGGGCTTTTTACGGGTCCGTGATCGGCTGAAACCTCCAGGCTAGATCCGGATTGCCCCTCTCTATCGGATGTCGGGGGTCAGGATTTTCTCCGAGAGGACGATGAGGACAGCGAGCTTCGGGGGATTCGCCCCGCTCGTGTGGAGTCCTGAGATGATCCGAGTGCTGCTGATCGACGACTGCGACGAGGTGCGGGAGACGATGCGGATGCTGTCCGAGCGGGCCGGCTTCGAGATCCTCGAGGCCAGGGATGGTCTGGCGGGTCTGCAGCGAGCGGTCGAGGACGAGCCGGACCTGGTGCTCGTCAAGGCCGAGCTGCCGGGACTCGATGGCTTCGATCTCCAGGCCCGACTTCGAGCGGACGCGCAGACGGCCCACATCCCGGTTCTCGTCTGCTCGGACTCCGAGGCGCTCCGGGCGGGCGTGAGGCCCCCTGCGGTGCACGCCGGTGCCCTGCGATCTCTCGTCCTCTCACTGTCCGCCCGGCGGATGGATCTGCGCATCGACGGCCTCGAAGAGGGCGCGGCAATCTGGCAGGCCCGGGCTCCCTCGCTCGAGAGCCACCGGCTGAGCGAGCCGATCCCGACCTCTTCCTGAGTCCGGATTCCCGAGCGCCCGGCGAGGCCGCGTGCCCTCCATCGCCGGGAGCCGGCGCGGCATCCACGGGTGCGAGCCGACTCGCGAAGCGGCGGATCGCCCTCCTCGACCTCGGGACTCCGA
>CAYXLY010000418.1:0-4446 GCA_964466005.1 uncultured Spirochaetaceae bacterium
AGCTCGTAGCCGACCAGCTCGACGGGCTCGCCGCCGGACGCGGCCAGCAGAGCCTCGACGTCGTCGGTCGTCAGGGGCTGATAGCCCGCGGCGCCGAGGTCCTGCGCGAACGTCGCACTCGAGGGCGGATCGGCTGGCTCGAGCGCCGCGAGCGCGCCCTCGATCTCATCGTCGCCCACCGGTGCCACACCCCCGTGGTCGCTGCAGAAGACCCCGGCGTATTGCATCGAGGCCGATACCGACTCGTAGCCGAGCGTCGCCGCGCCGTCGTTACAGACGATGTACCAGTAGTTCTGCAGGCCATTGCCACAGTAGAGGAGCATGTAGGCAGACGCCGTCGGGGCGAAGAGAAGAACGGTCGAGAGCATCAGCCCGACAGCCCAACGGCCCCTCGATCCCGTCCTGCCGATCTGCATCGCATCCTCCCGATCCGCACCGCACCCCGTTCGTGACGAGCACCCTATCACGGAGAGCCTCGAGAGCGCGGAGGAATTCTCGACCTGCTCCCGAGCAGTGAGGCACGCCGACGCGCGGCACGCCGTTTGCTTTCTCGAGCGGCATGTCTCGCCGAACGGAGGAGCCGCGAGGCCGCGACCGGCTGCGGCGAACGATCCTCGCGCTGGCGATCACGACGATCGTCGTGGTCTCGATCGCGATCGGCGCCCCGATCGCGTTGCGGGAGATCTTCGAGTGGCAGGCCTCCGAGCGACTGGGCATCCCGGTCTCGATCGACGGCGTCGACCTCGACGTCCTCGCGGGCGGGATCACGCTGCACGGAATCGCGATCGGCCCCCCGACGCCGAGCGAGGGAGCCGCTCCGAGCGAGGGCGCCGCCGCCACGAGCGCGTCCGACCCCGCCGATCCGCCCGCCTCGTCCGAGACCTGCTGGATCTGTGTGAAGCGGTTCTCGGTCGACCTCGCCTGGGGATCCCTCCGAGAAGAGGCCCTGCGCCTCCAACGGATCGAGCTCGATCGCCCGCGGCTGCGCCTGCTGCGCTTCGCCGAGGGCGGAATCAATGCCGCCCGTCTGCTGGAGCCCGACTCCGAGGCGGAGCCCCCCGACGCCGAGCGGGCGGAGTCACGGGCCCCTCCGCAGCCTCGTGCCCGGGAGCAGCAAGAGGCCGGACAGGAAGCGTCGGGCGAGAAGGCCTTCGCGCTGCGCATCGACCGCCTCTCGGTCCGTCAGGGCCAGGTCCATTTCCGGGATCGCACGCTGGCCGCACCCGCGTCCATCCAGCTCGACATCGAAGACATCAGCCTCCGAAGGCTCTCGACGGGTGTATCGAACGCCTACGAAGCACCCTCGCAGATCGGCATCGAGGCCGCGGTGGCCGGCGCCCCGCTCCGCCTCGAGGCGCAATGGGAGGCTCGGGGTCCGGATCTCCTGCTCGAGGGCACCCTCGAGGCCGAGGGGCTGCCACTCGACCGCGTCCGCGCGTACGCGAGCGGAGCGGGGATCCGGGGGCTGGCCGGCACGGTCGACCTCGAGATCGAGATCCGGGCGCAGGGCGAGCCCCGGGATCAGGCGCGTCTCGCGCTCACCCTTCACGACGGCTCTGCAGACTGGGAGTCGCGACCCGAGCCGCCCGCCGCGAAGGAGGCCCCACCGGAGCTCCGCATCGGCGTGGAGCGGGCCTCCCTCGAGACGCGGGTGAAGGCGCCTGCGCTGTCGGCCCTCGCCGAGACGCCGGAGGAGAAGGTCGACGTCTCCGGTGAGCTCTCCGTGCGTTCCTTCGAGGCCGTCGATCCGGTCGAGGATCGCTTCTCCGTCTCGCTCGCCGCCCTCGAGATCGGGGTCGGCGACGTCGTCATCCCCCGACGACCGCAGGGCGACCCCGAATCGACGTCGAGCCCGGCCCCCGACGCAGCGTCGAGCCCGGGCATCGTGCGGCTGGAGCGCGTCGAGATCCGGGAGCCCCGCGCTCGTCTTCGCATCACACCGGAGGGGCTCTTCCTGCCCGGACTCGACCGCTCCGGAGAGCGGCGGGATCGATCCGGGACGCGAGAGCCGGCCCCGGAGCAAGAGCCGGGCGCTTCGGCTTCGTCGAACCCGTCGCCTCGGATCGAGATCGCGGGAGTCCGGCTCACGGATGGACTCGTCTCGCTGGAGGACAGGACCGTCGAGCCCTTCGTGCGCCTGCGGTGGGGAGCGATCGATCTCGACGCGGAGGGACTGGCCTGGCCCGAGGGCCGGCTCGAGCGCTTCGAGCTCGAGGCCCGCAGCGGCAAGGATCTCGACGGCGGATCTCTGCGAGTCCGCGGAGATGCCGATCTCCCGCGTGCGAAGATCCGGGTCGATCTGGACCGTCTTCGTCTTCCCCCCTTCAACCCGTATGTCACGCGGCTCTCGGGCTATGCGATCGCGAGCGGCGAGTCGAGCCTCGAGTCCGAGATCGAGAGCGGGACCGAGCGCTTGCGTGCGGACAACCGCCTGCGACTCCACGACTTCTCGCTCGAGACCTCGGACCCCTCCCCCGGCTTCCGCAGTCGGTTCGGCGTTCCTCTCTCGCTCGGACTCGCCCTGCTTCGGGATCCGGGTGGCGGAATCGAGCTCCACTTCGACCTCGAGGCACCGCACGGAGAGGCGCTCGCGCTGCAGCTCGGCTCGCTGCTCCAGAACGCGCTCACCCGGGCCTTCGTGAACACCCTCGCCACACCGCTCAAGATCCTCGGCAGCCTCCGGCGAGAGGGGGATCGGGAGATCGAGCGCTTCGAGCCGGGGAGCATCGACTTCGCGGCAGGCCAGGCCGCCCCGACGGCGGAGGGCGAGAGAGAGCTCGAAGCCGTCGCAGACCTGATGGTGATCCGTCCGCAGCTGGGCATCACCCTCCACGGTCGCGCCGCTCCGCAGGACCTGTCTTCGCGCGAGCCCGCGGACGAGCCCGGCGAAGAGAACGGAGAGAGCCGCGAGGGCTCCGGAGACGAGCCCGACGCGCTCGATCCGTCGACCCGCGACCGCCTCGAGGCGCTCGGCCGGGACAGGACCGATGCGGTCTGCCGAGTCTTTCGCGACCTCCGCGGAATCCCGGTCGACCGCATTCGCGTCGCGACCCGGATCGAGGTCGGCAAGGACGTGGAGCCGGGTGTGCGCCTCTCCCTGCACGTCTCGGGCGAGAATCCCGAGGAGACCGAGCCCTGCCCCGAGCCCGGGACCGAGGCCGAGGCCCGCGACGAGACCTCTGCATGAAGAGTCGGCCCCAGCGCGCGGCGCCCATCGATCGCGCGCTCGCGCTCCGTGTCCGCGACCTCGTCGCGACCGATCAGCGGACGCGGCATGTCTCTTGCTTCCTCGTCATTGATGTCATCGTGAGGGCCGGATCGGGATGGCCCGATCGAGATGACCGCAAGCGTGGATTCGTGAGAGTCGGATTCGTGAAGCGGGCCATGGTGAATGTGGGAATCGGGAAGAAGGAAGCCGAGGGGGGCTCATGAATCGAGAGAAGGTAGACGAGGTCCTGGACACATTGAACGAGATCGTCGAGCTCGAGCTGTCCGGAGCCGTCCGCTATACGCAGTACTCGCTGATGATCTTCGGGCATGCCCGGATTCCGATCATCGGATGGATGAAGGAGCAGGCCGACGAGGCGCTCACGCATGCGCTGCAGGCCGGCGAGGAGGTCACGACCCTGGGTGGTCGCCCCTCCCTGGGAATCGGCAAGCTGGTCGGCACGCATCACGACAAGATCGATGCGATCCTCGAGGAGCTGATCGAGCACGAGTCGATGGGCGTGGAGCTCTACCGCAAGCTCCTCGGGCTCGTCGAGGGCGAGAACGTGGAGCTCGAGGAGTACGCCCGGAGCATGATCCGCTCCGAGAACCTCCATGTGGCCGAGATCCGCAAGATGCTCCGCACGCGCTGATTCGAGCGTGCATTCTGTAGAAGTTGCAAGCGCCCTCTCCGGCGCGGCCTCCATGAGGGGTCGCAGCGCAGGCTGCAGCGGAGCGGAGACGCCCAGCCCCGCGGCATGTGCCTTGCATATCTTGTCTTCGATCATTCGACTCGGCGCCATTCGACCCGGCGCGCGACCCGCCTCCGGCTCGTCCCGACGCGCCTCCATCCGACGCGCCTCCGAGACGGATCGGAAGCGCCTCGGAGGCGCGTTCTGCGAATCGCCCGACCGAGTCGGCTGATCCGAGTCCGAGCCGAGCCGCGTCGACGACCGTCGATCCACCGTTCGGAGCGCGCCCCGAGCGCGAGAGTACGAGAGAGCACGAGAGGAAGACCGTCCTCGCCGAGGACTGGCGCTTCGGAAGGGAGATTCGAGATGGCCGAGCCCATGCATGGTGAGCAGGACCGCGAGTCGACGCCGCACTCCCCGCAGTCGGAGTCGCACGGCCCGTCCGGCGCCGAGTCTGCGACGCCGACGCGACCCGCTCGCTCCTTCGGACAGCGGGTGATCGCCGCTCTGAAGCTCGACCCCACCGTCTACGAGGAGGTCGAGCAAG
>CAYXLY010000419.1:0-4446 GCA_964466005.1 uncultured Spirochaetaceae bacterium
GGACTTGACGTGCTTGGCGACTTTCCATGCGAATAGCATATCCGCCATCTCGCGCTCGGTCGAGGAGTCGGATCTCGGCATCGCCGCCGCCGCCAACCGACTGCTCGGGCAGGGCGGGGCGGCCTTCGGCATCACCGCGCTCACTCTCGCCTACGGCGGCGTCAACGAGACGCACGCCTTCGCCCTGGCCTTCGCGACCGGCGCCGCCTTCTCGGCCATCGCCGTCCTCGCCTCGCTCTTCATGGGCGCTCAGCGCATCGTCTTCGATCGAGGCTCTCAGGCTGGCGTCTCTCGTCCCCCTCGTCCCCCTCGTCCTTCGTCTCCCTGACCGCTCTCCTCCCGAGCGCCTTCATCCGGACGGCCTTCGTCCGAACGGCCTTCATCCCCCTTCACCTCTCACCCCCTCATCCCTTCGGCGCCAGAGTCCGGCGCCGATCGCTCCAGCTCGAGACCCCGATATCCCGCGCGGAAGCCCGCACTCGTGAAGAGATCGGCCAGCGGGGAGAGACGCGCCCGCTCTCCGTCGATCTCCTCGACGCAGAGCCGCCTGCGTCCCAGCCTTTCGAGACCCGAGGCGAGGCAGTGGATCGCCGCCGCGAGCGAGACCTCCTCCCGACCGGAATCGTCTGCCCCCTCGCCCTGCGGCTCCCGGAGAAAGGTCGTCACACGCCGGCCTCCGCGATCGAGATGGAGCATCGGCCGACCGTCGACGAGCACGACGGCCGCTCCCACCGCGCGATGCGGCCTCGGGCCACCCCCGCGCCCCGCCGGCCACTCGAGCCAGATGCCATGGGGCTGCGCGGGATCGGTCGCCGCGAGCAGCACGGCGCGGGGCGCGACCGGTAGCGAGCGAGCCTCGCGGAGACGATCGACCACGCCCGCCGCCGCGATCTGCATCCCCGCGAGCCCCACCACGAAATGTCCCCGGCGTACGCGCCCCCTCTCCTCCATCTCGCGCAGGATCGGATGAATCGCCCCGAAGCCTCCCGGCTCCGTCTCGAGGGCCATGGCCTCGCGCGTCAGCACGCCGTGACGCTCGAGATAGAGCCGCGTACGGGCGTGGAGCCGCTCGGTCGGGGCCGACGGCCGGGCGAGCAGGCTCGACACGAGCGACCAGCGACCGGCCGCCGCGCTCGGCGTGGTCGATGAGGCGGGCGAGACCCTGCGACGCCGCGAGCGGCGTAGGGCAGGACGCCGTCCGAGCGCACGCAGCGGAGCGACGCCGTCGTTCGTGACGAGACCGCGCCAGACGAGATTCCAGATCGCCGCGAGGCAGCCGCTCCCGTCCTCCGGCTCCAGTCGGGCGACGATCTCCGGGTGGAACGAGGCGCCGTGGCTCGAGAGCTGCTCGAGGATCCGTCGCTCGAGCGGGGCGAGATCCTCGGGATCCGGCGGCGCCTCGAGCAGGAGCGGAGCCCGCTCCCGTCGATAGAGCGCCACGCGCCCATCGCGCTCGCCGATCGCACGCCGACCGACCCAGACCAGCTGTCCGAGTGCCGCCCGCTCGTCCAGCCAGCGGGGATCGTAGTCGGAGAGGCGAGCGGGGAGGATCGATCGCTCGAGCTCCGCGAACGAGAGCGGCAGCCCCTCCAGCCGGTCGATCACCTCGTCGAGTCGCGACTCCCCATGCCGTCCGCTCTCCACTCCGTGCCAGTCGATCAGGAAGCGGGTGAAGGTGTCGCGCGGAACCGGAGAGACCTCCTCTCGCAGCCGAGCCAGGGTCTCGCGTTTGATCCGTCGCAGGACCTCGCTCTCGCACCACTCGCGCTGCGTCCCGCGCGGATCGAGCTCCCCCGACACGAGCCGTCCCCGTGCGTGGAGCGAGGCCAGCATCGGCTCGACCTCGGACCACCCGAGGCCGAAGCGCCGGGCCACGGCCTCCGTCTCGAAGGGTCCGTGGGTCCGGGCGAATCGCAGGATCAGCTGCTCGAGCGGAGCGTGGGCCGGCTCGAGCAGCGCCTTCGGAAGGCCGGGGGGAGGCGCGATGCCCAGAGCGTCGCGATAGAGGGCGACGTCCTCGGCGACCACGAATCGTGTATTCGAGGCGACCTCGATGCGTGCGATCCGTTTGGCGGCCCCGAGCTCTCCCAGCATCCGCCGAAGGCTCCGCGGATCGCCCTCGAAGCGCTCCGCCAGCTCCTGCGGATCGAGATCGCCGACCCGGCGCAGCAGGTCGTGCAGCGCATCGGCATGACGGGCGCGCAGCTCGGGATCGAGCCCCTGCAGCCGTGCCTCCACGCGATCGATCACGTCGGCATCGAGCAGATCCCGGAGCGCCTCGGCGCCGAGCAGCTCGCGCAGCATGTGGCGATCCAGGGCAAGCGCCTGGCTTCGACGCTCGGCGGCGGGCATGTCGCCCTGATAGAGATAGGCCGCGGTATAGGCGAAGACCAGCGAGCGGGCGAAGGGAGAGGCGGATCGCGTCTCCACGTCGTCGATCGTCACGGATCGCTCGCGGATCGCCTCCATCAGCTCGGTCAGCGCGGGCAGATCGAAGACGTCCTGCAGGCAGGAGCGATAGGTCTCGAGCACGATCGGAAAGTCGGGAAAGGCCGCCGCCACCGCCTGCAGGGTCTGGGCGCGCAGCCGCTGTGTCCAGAGGGGCGTGCGAGCGCCCGGGCGACGACGAGGAAGTAGCAGGGCGCGCGCGGCATTCTCCCGGAACTCGGTCGCATAGAGGGCCGACGACTCGAGCTGCGTCACCACGAGCTCCTCGATCTCGTCCGGATCGAGCACGAAGAGCTCGCTCGGCGGCAACCGGTCCGCGTCGGCGAAGCGCAGCATGATCCCGTCGTCGGTCCAGAGAATCTGCGCTCCGGGCAGCGAGCGCTCGGCGAGCCGCGCCTCGATCGCCAGCGCCCAGGGTGCGTGCACCCGGGCTCCGAAGGGCGAGAGGAGGCAGACGCGCCAGTCGCCGAGCTCGTCGCGGAAGCGCTCGATCGTGATCCGTCGATCGGTGGGACAGCTCCCGGTCCACGCCCGCTGGAGGGAGACGTAGTCGACCAGGTTCTCGGCGGCATGCGCGTCGAGCCCCTTCGTCTCGACGAGCCAGGCGCGGGCATCGCTCCGGCCGAGCAGCTCGCGCGTGAAGGCGCCGAGGGCGCGACCGAGCTCGATCGGCCGGCCCGGCCCCTCGCCCCGCCAGAAGGGAAGCCGACCCGGCTCTCCCGGCGCCGGCGCGACGATGACGCGATCGCGCGTGATCTCGAGGACCCGCCAGCTCGAGGCGCCCAGCGTGACGACGTCGCCCGGCTTCGTCTCGTGCACCATCTCCTCGTCGAGCTCGCCCACGCGCGGGCCCTCGGCTCCGAGATGCACCGTGTACTGACCCCGATCGGGGATCGTGCCGCCCGAGAGGAGCGCGATCCGGCCCGCGCCCTCCCGGATCTCCAGCCGATCGGCCTCCCGATCCCAGAGCAGACGCGGACGCAGCTCGGCGAAGTCCGTCGAGGGATAGCGCCCGCTCAGCATGTCGAGCACCGGATCGAGGAGCGATCGCGAGAGTCCGGCATAGCTCGCCGCACGCGACAGACAGGTCCGGAGCGCCTCCACGGAGACGGGCTCCTCCGCCACGCTCGCCACGATCTGCTGTGCGAGCACGTCGAGAGGCTGCCTCGGCACGCGGATCGCCTCGACCTCCCCCGCGCGCATGCCCGCCGCCACGACCGTCGCCTCGAGCAGATCCGCTCGATGCTTGGGGAAGAGGATGCCGCGGCTCGTCTCCCCGACGGCATGCCCCGCGCGCCCGATCCGCTGCAGTCCGCGCGAGACGGAGCCCGGGCTCTCGACCCCGATCACCAGGTCCACCGTCGCCATGTCGATGCCGAGCTCCAGCGAGCTCGTCGCCACGATCGCCCGCAGCTCGCCTCGGGCCAACGCCTCCTCGATCTCCTTGCGCTTCGCGTGCGCCAGGCTCCCGTGATGCGCGCGCACGAGCGGCTCCCCGGCGAGCTCGTTCAAGCGGTGGGCCAGCCGCTCGCAGAGCCCGCGGCTGTTCACGAAGACGATCGAGCTGCGATGGGCACGGACGAGCTCGAGCAGCGCGGGATGGATCGCGTCCCAGAGGCTCGGCCTCGAGCCGGTCGCGATCTCATCCGGCTCGGCGATCGGGATCGTCTCCGGACTCCCGGCCCCCTCGCCCGCGAGCGCCTCGATCTCCGGCTCGCCGCCCGAAGCCTCGACCGCTTCGTCGCGGCCCGAGGACGTCGGCCGGGTCATGTCGGCGACCGGAACCGAGATCGTGCAGTCGATCGCGGGCGGCGCGCTCGTGTCGACGACCTCGACCCTCCGGTCTCCGCCCAGATAGCGGGCGATCGTCTCCGGAGGTCGGGCGGTCGCCGAGAGACCGATGCGCTGGGGATCGCGCGGACCGCAGAGTCGAGCCAGACGCTCCAGCGAGAGATCGGAAGAGCGTCGTGTAGGGAAAGAGTGTGTCAGTACGTGTAG
>CAYXLY010000420.1:0-4410 GCA_964466005.1 uncultured Spirochaetaceae bacterium
GTTCTTCGGGGAGCCCGACTATCAGCGCTGGAAGAACCTGCATCGGCTGGCGGCTGCCGCGGTGGTGCTCGCGCTCGGTCACTCGCTCTTCCTGGCGCGGACGCTTCCATGGCCCGCCGACGCCGTCTTCTGGCTCGGGCTGGCGGCGCTGGCGGTGGCGTCGATGGGCTATCGCTTCCTCTATGCGCGCACGCTGGGCCGCCAGCGCCATCGGCTGGAGCGCGTGGAGCATCCGGCGAGGAACGTCGTCGAGCTGACCCTCGCGCCCGAGGGCGAGCCCCTGCGATATACGGCTGGTCAGTTCGTCTACCTGACTGCGCTCGATCCGACGCTGCCGGCGGGACACCGCCAGGAGCACCCCTACACGATCTCTTCGGCTCCGGAGGAGCCGGAGCTGCGGATCGCGATCCAGGGGCTCGGAGACGCCAGCCGCGCCCTGGTCCAGCACGCTCGCCCCGGAATCGAGATGGCCGTGGAGGGACCCTATGGCGCCTTCTTTCCGACCCAGGAATCCGGGGAGCCGGAGCTCTGGATCGCCGGCGGGATCGGAATCACCCCCTTCCTGGGCCGCATCCGACATATCATCGCCTCGGACTCTCCGGTCGACGCGGTCCTGATCTTCTGCGTGCAGGACGAGTCCCGCGCCCTCTTTCTCGACGAGCTGGTCGACGCCAGCGCGCGGGAGCCGGGCCTGCGCCTGCAGATGCACTATTTCCATCAGCAGGGGCCGCTCGCTCGCGAGTTCGTGGAGACGGTCTGTCCCGACGCGGCCTCGCGGGCCGTCCACGCCTGCGGGCCCATGCCGCTGCTCTCGATCGTCCACTCGCTGTCGAGGCAGATCGGGATCCCCCACGCCCGCATCGTCACCGAGGAGTTCGACCTGCTATAGCCTGAGGAGTCGGTCGGGCCGAAGGAGGCCCGCCCCGAGTCGACGGTCTCTTCGGTCCGCGCGCGGGCTGCAGAGCGTCGAGTGATCCTGGAGGAGCCTGATGATCCCGCGACTGACCTTCGCTGCCTTCGTGGCTTTCTGGAGCTCGATTCTCACTCTCGCCGCGCTCGTCGCCTTGACTCCGCCGGTCGTCGCCGAGGAGCCCGGTGGGGAGCGGGAGATCACCCTGGCCGAGGTCGAGCGGCATGCGAGTCTCGAAGACTGCTGGATGGCCATAGACGGTGGGGTCTACGACGTCACCGACTACATCCCCCGACATCCGACGCCGCCGAAGCTGCTGGCGTCCTGGTGCGGACGCGACGCCACCGAAGGCATGCGCACCAAGGGCTATGGCCGCGACCACAGCGACGCCGCCTGGGCGATGCTCGAGGAGTACCGCATCGGCAGCCTGGTGACGGACGACGAGTCCTGAGGCCACGGCCGGCCGTCGCTCGAGCGACCCTGCCCCCGCTGTCCCGGCGTCGTCTCAGCCCCGCGGCCGCCGCATCCTCTGCAGCCCGAAGAGTCCTGCCCCGATCGCGATCAGGCCAGCCGCCGTCCACAGCACGGAGGGGTCGGCGAACCCGATCACGGCCAGGGTGATGCAGACCCCGACCCAGGGCACGACCGTCGGAATGCGGAAGCCGGGGCTTCGGGTCCCGCCCTCTCGTCGCTTGACGCGGACGAGCGCCAGGTTCACGACCGTGAATACGATCAGAAGCAGCGTGCTCGTCGCGCCCGCCAGGTAGCCGAGAGTGCCGGAGAGGGCGAGCGCCAATGCGGTCACGAGCACGGTCAGGATGGCCCAATGCGGCGTACGCCGGCCGGCGTGCACGCGGGCGAGCGGCGCGGGAAGCAGGTCCTGACGCGCCATTCCGTAGAGAAGTCGCGAGGCCATGATGAAGTTCAGCAGGCCCGTGTTCGCGACGGCGAACATCGCGATCCAGGGGAAGACCCGTTCCAAACGACCTCCCGCCGCCGTTCGGACGACCTCCGTGAGAGGCGCCGAGGAGCGGCCGAGGACCTCGGGTGCCACCACCGAGGTCGCGACGAGCGCGACGGCGACATAGGCGAGGCCGGCCACGCCCAGCGCCGTGAGGATCGCCGCCGGGAAGATCCGCTCTGGCTCGCGGACCTCCTCTGCCACGTTCACCATGTCCTGGAAGCCGATGAAGGCGAAGAAGGCGAGGGCGGCGCCCTGCATGACGCGCACGGGATCGACCGCGGAGAGATCGAGTGCCGCCGCAGGGGGCGGAGTGGCCGTCATGCTCGTTTCGGCAGGGCTGCCCGGACCTCCCAGCAGATGGAGACAGCCGACGACGATCACGAGGACGAGCCCGGATGCCTCGACGATCGTGCAGACGATGTTGGCGGTCGACGACTCGCGGATCCCGCGGAAGTTCACGAGCCCCAGGACGACGAGGAAGATCGCAGTGACGAGCGGGGCGGGAAGCGAAGGCAGCCCGTTGGTCACGTAGCCTGCGAATACGACTGCGATCGCCGAGAGTGAGAGCGTTCCCGCGCAGAAGACCAGCCAGCCCGTGACGGCGGAGACCAGCGGCACGCCGAATCCCTGCTCGGCGTAGAAGGCTTCGCCCCCGCTGCGGGGGAAGCGGTTCACGAGCTCCGAGTAGGCGAGCGCCGTGATCGCCGCCGCCAGCAGCGACACGGCGAACGCGAGCCACGCGTGGACGCCCGCGACCCCCGCCACCTTCCCCATCAACGCGTAGATGCCGGCGCCCAGGATGTCGCCCAGCCCGTAAGAGACGAGTGCCCAGAAGCCGAGCGTACGATGGAGACGGGTCACGGGGGCTCCACCTCGTGAATCGGCCCTGCCGGAGACGCCTCGTGCACGGCGAGCGGCAGCGGCTCGTGCCCACCGGCGAGGCTGCTGGAGGTCATGCAGGATCCGGGCCCCGGCTGGAACGCTCGAAGCGGCTCGAGCCGCTCCAACGGGGCCGTCGCGGCGAGAGGCCGGGAGGCTTTCTCTACGCAGCGGCACCGGCGGGCGGGCGGCACCGGCTGCACCAGCGGGCGGGCGGGCTGGCTTCAATGGAGAATCGAGATGGATCCCCGACGTGGATTCGAACCACGATTCACAGATTCAGAGTCTGTTGTCCTGCCGTTAGACGATCGGGGATCACGGCGTGGCCCCGGTTTGTACCCGAACGACGGGCACTCCTCAAGGCGCGGCGAGGCCTGAAAGTAGGCTCCATGCGCCTCGACGCAAACTCTCTCTGGGGCCCGAGGTCCCCATGGGGCCTGATGGCTGGGGACGTCGCGCGAGACTCCTTGCGAGGGTGTCCCGGGCGGGCGGCGTCGCTTAGACTCGCCGACCGCGCGCGGCCCCGTCCGGGCGCGGGTCCGGACCCGGGATCGCTCTCGACTCGAGGCCTGCGAAATCGAGCGCGTGCCCTTCGGCGTGGTCGTCTCGCGAGGCCCTGATCGAGGACCGGCCGCTCTCCCGGACGACCTGGATCCTGATCCACCGACTGCCCGCTCTCTGGCCAACGCGCGAGAGCGAGACCCGAGGAGCTTCGATGTCCGATCCCGCCGTCATCGTCGAGAAGGACGGTCACGTCCTGACCGTCACCCTGAACCGTCCCGAGAAGAAGAACTGCGTCAACTCCGAGGTGATGTGTCGGCTCTACGACGCCTGGGTCCAGCTCGACGAGGACCCGGAGCTGCGTGTCGCGATCCTGACGGGCAAGGGCGACACCTTCTGCGCGGGGATGGACCTCTCGGAGATTCCGAAGCTGTCTTCGGGCAAGCCCGAGAACGAGTGGATGAAGCGGGCGCTCGAGGATCCGGCCGTGATCATGGGCTGCTGGCTCAAGACCTATCGCCCGACCAAGCCGGTGATCCTGGCCGCCGAGGGCTTCGCGAGAGCGGGCGGGACGGAGATCCTTCAGGGGACCGACATCCGGGTCGCCGGCGAGAGCGCCATGTTCGGCGTGACCGAGGTCCAGCGCGGGCTCTTTCCGATGGCGGGCTCGGCGGTCCGGCTCCGGCGTCAGATCCCCTACGCGATCGCCGCGGAGATGCTGCTGGCGGGCGAGGACCTGCCCGCGCAGCGCGCCTTCGATCTGGGCCTCGTGAACCACGTCGTGCCCGACGGTCAGGCGCTCACGAAGGCCCGGGAGATCGCCGATCGCATCGCGAAGAACGGCCCGCTGGCCGTGAAGGCGATCCTCGCGACCTTGCGCTCGACCGAGGCGATGTCCGAGGAGGAGGCCTTCAAGATCGAGACGCAGCACGGAATGAAGGTGATGACCTCGAAGGACGCCGCCGAGGGGCCGCGCGCCTTCCTCGAGAAGCGCGAGCCCGTCTTCAGGGGCGAGTAGCCCGACCGGCGCCGGCGCCGGCGCCGGTCGGAGCGAGATGGCGAGGTCGGAGGCGAGCCAGGCGGAGAGCCAGCGAGCCATCGCGCCTCCCCTTGGTGAAGAGGTGAAGAGGCGAAGAGGCGAAGAGGCGGAGAGACG
>CAYXLY010000421.1:0-4396 GCA_964466005.1 uncultured Spirochaetaceae bacterium
AGGATGTCCTCGATCTGTCCCTCGACCTCGTGCCCATGCCGTGGACCTCGTATTGCATGTCTCCGTCGGCCACCAGACGTACGACATCGGCGACCACCCGCGCAAATTCGTCCTCGCATCCCATCGGAGTGATGCGCAGCTCAGCCAGCATGACTCTCCCTCCTCGCGCCCTGCCCGCGCCCTTCTCGAACCGGCCCGTCCTCGCTCGCACCCACCCCCCTCGCCGTCCTGCAGAAGGGTCGTGCAACCCGCGTACCAGCGGACGGGGTCAGACTCCCAGCAGGGGCCCGTGCAGCCAGCGGAGCGCGGCCGCGGCCGCCAGACCGCCGATCGCCGTCGTGCCGGAGATCTCCCAGAGCCCGCGCCAGGCCTCCGCACGCGCGAAGGGAAGGAAGCTCGTCCGCGCATGGAAGTCGGCGAAGCCGGGCAGACGGTGATGGAGCTTGCGCCGGTCTTGATGCCATGCGCCCGCCAGTCCGAACACGGCGAAGCCGCCGAAGAAGGCGACGCTCGGCGCATTCCCGTTCAGGAAGACATGCATCGCCCCGAATAGCACGAGCCCCATGACCATCGGATGCCGCGTGACCCGAAGGACCCCGGTCGGCTCCGGGGATCCGCCCTGTACGCTCGCCGGGCTCGGGGTCGTCAGGCCGCCCACGATCAACACGATCGCGAAGACGAGCGGAACATGGCAGAGCCATCGCCCGATCGGTGTGAGCGGGATCGCCCAGAGCCAGGGCCCCGCCGAACGCTGCCCCAGATAGACCGCGACCAGGGGCAGGAAGAACGCCAATGCGACGAGGCTGTAGAGCGCGAGATAGCCGGGTCGCCCGAGCCGGGCCTGGAGCTTCGGCTCGATCCGCACGCTCGCCAGGAGCAGGTGGGTCAGGCCGAATCCCGTCCAGAGCAGCGCGATCATCCCGGTGGCGGACATGTCTACTCTCCGGGCGCGGATGCAGCCCGCTCCGCGATCCGTGGAGCCCGGGGCTGGGGCTGGGGCTGGGGCCGAAGGGACGCCTGGGATGCCGCCGACTCCCCGGCCGTGGCGGACGCCGATGGCGTTCGAGGGGCGAGCCGCACCCGGCCCCAGGGCGTGCCGTAGTGGATGCGGCCTTCCTCGTCGAGGAGCGTGCCTGAGAAGAGCGGGTTGTAGCGCTGTCCTCCGATCACGCTGTGGAAGACCGAGCGGCCGGTCTGCCAATCGAGCGCCTCGAGCGTCCACTGATTCTCCCGAGCGCCGATCAGGTAGACGCGACCGCTCGGGTAGCTGACGATCGGGACCGCGCTCGGCGAGCTCACCTCGCGGTTCACCCAGGCGCGTCGAAGCGCGCGCGCCGTCGGATCCCACTCGAACTTCTGGACGCCGTAGGGCTGATGGCGCGGCGCGCTGCCCAGGAAGCTGATGAGCAGCACGCGGGCCTGGGAAGGCAGGTACCAGGGAACGTTGCGCGGCATGTTGTTCACGACCACGGCGCCCCGGCCCGCCACGACGACGGACTGCTCCGACTGGATCTCGAGCCGCTCCGGGTCGCCCATGTCCGCGGGCTGCATGCCCGCGATGCGGCGATCCGGCGCGTCGGGCAGGGCCCGCCAGTCGTCGGGAATCGCATCCCGCCAGAAGAGCACGACGTTCATCACCGGCTCGCCGTCGGTGATCACGACGAAGCGGTCCTCCTTCCCGAAGCCCATCAGGCTGGGCGTCGCCCCCGTGCCATGGCCCCAGCCGTTGCGATACGGGGCGGTCCAGGCTCCGTCCGCCGGGTCGGTCGAGAGCGCCTCGCCGGTCCAGACGAGCTTGTGCATGTGGCTCTGACTGGCGATGTAGAGTCCGCCCGCGTCGTCGATCGCGAGGCCGTTGCGGACCCAGCCATAGCCCGTCGGACGCGTCGCCTTCTCCTCGGCCCCCTCCGCGTGGCGCATGCGGACGACGTGGTGCTCGGAGAAGTCCCGCGCGATCGCCACCACATGGCCGTGCTCCGTCGGCACGACGAGCCAGCCGTCGAAGGTCATGTTCATGCCGACGGCCAGACCGGTCACGCTCTCGGGCAGCTCGAAGCGGGCCTTCTCGACGATCGGCGAGGCGGGATCGGTGGGATCGGCGTCGCCCCAGGCCGTGATCCGGCCCTGCTTGTCGGCGATGAAGTAGGTGTCGTCGACGTCGAGGACGGTATAGACGCTCGAGAGGTCGCGCAGCTTCGAGGCATCCCGGTAGGCGCGGAAGAGGGCCCGGATGCCCTCGTTCGACTCGTCATGAGCCGCGATCGACGCGTCGGCCTCCGTCTCGCTCCATCGCTTCGCGCCCTCGACCCAACGCGTGGCGAGCACCTCGTAGGTGTCGAAGTCGAGCTTCACGATGCGGTCGAGCCCGTTGCTCCAGATCACACGGCGGCCGTCGGGATAGGGGCTCGAGGTATAGGCCCCGAAGTGGCCGGGACCGACCGCAGCGTAGTCGAGGTCGGCCTCCGCGAAGGCCGCGCCGGGATCCGGAGGCCCGGGGACGGGCAAGGCATCCTGCTGATCCGGACCGCCATGGCCCAGCGGGTAGCCGGAGTCGGCGAGGTAGGGATTCCGGGGCGGCCTCTCCGCCTCCGAGACGTCCGGCCACGCCGCCCGGGGCGCGCAGGCCAGGCCGAACACGAGCATCGCGAGCGCCCGCAGCGTGCGCCTCGTCGGATGCGGCCGTGACGGGAGTGATCCGAGCGACGAGAGCCACGAGAGCGGGGTCCACTCCGCGTCGGAATCGGTCTTCAAGGGTCTCTTGGACATGGGTGCTCTCTCGCGAATACTCGCTGAAGCCTGCAGCGCAGACAAGCACGCACCGGATCGGATCGGACGGGGTCGGACGGCCGGGGACGTGAGACCGGGCCCGATCGTCAGGAGCGCGCCCGGATCCACGCCACGAGACGAGCCGCGGCATAGATCAGAACGGCGGCCAGCGCGCCCGGGAAGGCCTTGAAGACGTCCTCGTCATAGGGGGAAACGTGCCAGAGGCCCACCACCGCGACGGCCGTCCCCATCATGGCGAGCGCCGTCGGGCTCGACAAGGGCAGCCCGTAGAGCTGAATGACCAGGATCGGGCCGAGGCTCGCCCCCAGCGCCGACCACGCGATCAGGACCAGTCCGAACACGCCCTCGGGCGCGAAGAGCGCGATGGCCAGGGCCAGGCCCGTCACCGAGAACGTGCCGATCTTCGAGGCGAGGTACGACTCCTTCCACTCCGGGCGCACGTCCTGGGTCAGCGCTCCGGAGCAGACGATGATCTGCGAGTCCGCCGTGGACACCGTGGCCGCGAAGAGACCCGCCAGGGCCAGGCCGACGAAGACCTCCGGCAGCAGCTCCATGGTGATCAGCGGCAACGCGAGCTCGGTGGGCTGGCGCAGGTCCTGGGCGATCGGCAGCGCCGGGAGCTCCGGCAGGAGAGCCCGGCAATACAAGCCCACCCCGATGGACGCCAGGAAGAAGGGTACGTACCAGGCGAAATAATACGCTCCGGCTCGCTTGATCGCCCCGGTGCTCTCGATCGACATGATCCGGGTCATCAGATGCGGCTGGCCGGCTGCCGCCATGCCCGCGAACATGAAGCCGATCACGAAGGGGACGATGCCGAAGGCGAGATCCTCGGGAAGAAGCTCCACCAGGCTGGAGTCCTGAGCCTGGAGATTGGCGGCCAGCGCCTCCCAGCCCCCGACGCGCATGAACCCGGCCACGAGGATCATGGCCATGGACACGAGCATGACGAAGGACTGGGCCGCGTCCGTCCAGATGTCGGCTCGGATCCCGCCGGCATAGGAATAGAGGATGACGATGGCCGTGCCGATCAGCGCACCGACCTCCATGTCCCATCCGAAGAGCGCGTGCAACGCGGTGCTGCCGGCCTTGAGCTGGCCCGCGGCATAGATGCCGAGGAACACGATCGTGACGAGACCGGCGGCGATCATCACCGGTCGCATGGGCTCTCCGTCCCGGGTGCCGATCAGCCCCGGCAGGCTCTTCGAGCTCTCGCGCTCCGACTGCCGCCGCACCCGCGGATGCACCCAGATCCAGGTCAGCAGATCGCCGAGCACCCAGCCCACCATCATCCAGAGCGACTCGATCCCCACCCGATAGGTGTAGGCGATCATGCCGACGAACATGAAGCCGCTGTTGTTCGTCGCGACCGTCGAGAGCGCCGACAGCCAGGGGGCGATCTCCCGGCTGGCGACCAGATAGTCCTGGGGAGACTTGCGCTTGCGGATCACCGACATCGCCCCGCTGAGGGTCATCAGGGCGAGAAAGACGAGAAAGGACCAGACGGCGGTGGCGGACATGACCCGGAGTAAGCAAGTGCCGCGCCTTCGATGCAAGGGCTCGCTCTTCTCGCGCCGGGTGGCCCATCCGAAGAGCCCGAAATCCGCGC
>CAYXLY010000422.1:0-4395 GCA_964466005.1 uncultured Spirochaetaceae bacterium
CCTCGGGCTCTACGACGACACGGTGATCGCACTGACCTCGGACCACGGCGAGGAGTTCGCCGACCACGGCGGCTTCTGGCACGGACTCACGCTCTACGACGAGCAGATCCGCGTCCCGCTGCTCATCAAATGGGCCCGCTCGGGAGAGAAGGCGGCCGAGGGCGCCGTGTTCGGGATCGCGCGGCTGATCGACGTCGGTCCGACGCTCATCCGGGCCGCCGGCCTCGAGATCCCCGACAACATGCAGGGCATCGACCTCCGCACGCCCTACTCGACCCGGCTCGAGAAGGATCGCCAGGTCTTCTCCGAGGAGGACCACGAGGGCAACGTGCTCTGGTCGCTGCGCACCGAGGACGAGAAGCTGATCGTGGCCAATCCGGGCAATCCGCGCGGCCTGCCCGAGCGGGAGTATTTCGACGTCTCGAGCGACCCGCTCGAGCAGTCGCCCTACTCGGATCCGCCGGCCGAGGCCCGCCTCGAGGAGTTCGCCGATCTCCAGCGAGCCGCGGCCGCAGGCCAGGCCGTCGTGAGCGGCGAGGCCGAGATGGACTTCGCGCAATGCGAGCGGCTGCGCATGCTCGGCTATGTCGAGGATTGCAGTCATCTGAGATGAGGCGGGGCCGCACCGCGATCCTCCCGCGCGTCGCGACGGCGCTCGGACTGCCTGCCTTGCTCCTCGTCGGGCTCGCGGCCTCTCCTGCCGGCGCGGACGCCCGGACCGGCGACCCGTGGCTCTTCGGCGGCCGCGTGGCGCCGCTCGAAGGCAGCGTGATCTCGGAGCGGCCGGGATTCTCCAGCAGCCCCGACGCGACGCCCGTCGGCCGCTTCAACGTCGAGGCCGGCCTCGAGTACGGCCACGAGGAGCAGGGCGCGCAGGACGTCGACAGCGTGGCCCTGCCCTTCGCCCTCCTGCGCGTCGGCCTGGTCGAGCGTCTCGAGCTGCGGCTGGGATGGGGCGGACTCGTGGAGAGCGAGATCGGCTCCCGCAGCCGGGACGAGATCGCGGACCCCGCCCTCGGCTTCAAATGGCAGATCACGCAGGGCAGCGCCCGCCTTCCTCGCGTCGGATTCATCTTCGAGGTCTCTCTGCCGGTCGGCGAGGGGACGGGCTCGGACGAGGCGGAGGTGGTCGGGGCGCTCGCCTGGAGCCAGCCGCTGAGCGAGCGGATCGGCCTCTTCGGAACCTCGACGGTCGCGAGGCGGGCAAGCGCCGCGGAGACCGGCAGCGGCGACGACCTCGTCGAATCGACCCACGCCGCCGGCGTCGGACTCGCCCTCGGCCCGCGCTGGGGCAGCTTCGTCGAGTACTTCGTCTCGGTCGAGGACGATGCCGGGGTCGACGTGAGTCAGGTCCTGGACGGCGGCCTCACCTTCCTCTGGACCGAGAGCCTCCAGCTCGACCTGAGCGCGGGCGCCGGCCTGGACGGTGGCGCCCGGGATCTCTTCCTGGCGGCGGGCGCCGCCTATCGATGGTAGGTCACGGTCCCCGATCGCGATGGCAGCAGATCGCGACGGTGTCCCGCGAAGACTCGTCGGCGATGGCGCCGTCCGGCATGCAGAGGAGGCGCACCCTGGCGAACGGGCTTCCCGTCTTCAGGTTCCTCTCGTCGCGGAGGCGTCCGCGGCCGCGCTCGCGATGGACTCCCGAGCCAGCGTCTCGACCGGATGGCCCGCCTCGCGCCAGGCCGTGAGTCCGCCGGCGAGCGGCCGGACCCGCTCGACGCCGCGGCGCTTCAGCTGGAAAGCGACCTGGGCGGCGGAGGCCTCGTTCGGACAGCTGCAGAAGAGCACGATCTCCCGGTCGCGCGGGATCTCGGGATGACGAACGTCGAGCTGATCGAGCCCGATCCAATGGGCGCCGGGAATCGTGAGGCCCTCGCGCTCGACCTCCGCGGGGAGTCGCAGATCGAAGATCGCCGGCGCCTCGCCCTGCTCGATCTGCTCCCGGAGCTGCTCCGGCGAGATGCGCGCCATCCGGAGCGAGCGCAGGAATCGCTGGCGCTGGACGACCTTTCCGAGGATCCAGAGTCCGAGCCCGCCGACGAGCACCACGCCCAGCCAGGCGCCGAAGCTCGCGAGCAGCTCCAGGAAGAGATCGACCTGCTCGTGCAACAACGCACCGAGCACGACGTAGCCGACGACCCAGAGCAGCGCGCCCGGACCGTCCCAGGCGAGAAAACGGGCCATCGTCATGCCGCTCATCCCGGAGAGCGGCGGCGCGACCGTCTGCATGCCCGGTACGAAGCGGGCGAAGAGCAGCGTCTTCGGTCCGCGCCGCTCGAAGCGCGCCCGCGTGGAGCGAACGCAGGAATCCGGCTCGAGCGAGATGCGACAGAGCAGCCCGAGGATCCCGGCGCCCAGCCTGCGGCCCAGCATGAACCAGACGAGGGAGCCGAGCAGGGCCGCCGCGGTTCCGGCCAGCACGACGCCCATGCCCGGGAGATCGCCCGTCCCGACCAGTCCTCCGGCGACCACCAGCGCCGGGGGCGCGGGAATCGGAATGCCGAGCTGATCGACCGCGACGACGAGCGCGAGGAGCCAGACGCCGTGCGTCCCGAGCAGCAGCTCGAGCTCACTCATCCTCGCTCGGGGCTCTCGTCCTCGTCCTTCTCGAGACGCAAGGAAGCCGAGTTCATGCAGAAGCGGAGCCCCGTCGGCGGCGGGCCGTCGGGAAAGACGTGACCGAGATGCGCGTCGCAGCGGGCACAGACCGACTCGATCCGGACCATGCCCAGGCTCGCGTCCCGGTTCTCGGCGACGGCCGCCTCGTCGATCGGCTGGAAGAAGCTCGGCCAGCCGGTGCCCGAGTCGTATTTCGCCTCCGAGCGGAAGAGCGGGGCATCACAGCAGACGCAGTGATAGGTCCCCGGCGCCTTCTCGTTCCAGTAGCGGCCCGTGAAGGCCCGCTCCGTCCCCGCGCAGCGTGCGACCTGATATTCCTCCTCGCTCAGCTTCTCTCTCCACTCGGTATCGCTTCGCTCGATCTTCCCGGCCTGTGACATGACTCCTGCCTCCTCTTCCTTCTCGCTTTCCTGGCTCGACTGACTCTCGTCTCTCCGTCTCTCGACTCTCTGTCTCTCTCGGCTCTCCGTCTCTCTCGGCTCTCCGAACGCTCCGATCGACCCGCACGCCTCTTCAGGAGGACCAGACCGACACCGGCGGCTTCGGATCGCCCCAGCGACGCTCCTGCTCGAGCTGATGCGCGAGCTGCAGCAGGAGATCCTCCCGTCCCCGCGGCGCGACGAGCTGGGCGCCGACGGGCAATCCGGCGGGCCAGCCCTCGTCCTCGCCGGTCGTGAATCCCGCCGGAAGCGAGATCGCGGGCTGTCCGGAGAGATTGAAGGGGAGCGTGAAGACGCCATAGGGCGCCGCGCGCGCGAAGGCCCGGAAGGGCTCGTCGGCCGTCGAGCTGATCTCGCCGAGCCGTGCGGGCGGAAGCGCCTGCGTCGGAGTCAGCAGGAGATCGAGACGCTGCGCCTCCTGTAGCCACGCCATCTCCCGCCCGAAACGGTGGATGAACTCGAGATCGGCCAGATGCTCGGCCGCCGACAACGCTCGACCTCGCTCGGCGAGCGCCCAGGTGAGCGGCTCGACGTCTTCGGCGGCGAGCGGGCGCCCGACGAGACCCGCCGTGCGATCGAGTCCGCGGGCGATGTTCGCGGCGATGATCCGGACGTAGGTCAGGGTCGGCTCGAGATCTTCGAGCAGCTCGGGATGGATCGGCTCGACCTCGTGTCCGAGCGACTCGAGCGTCTCGACCATCGACTCGAGACCGCGAGCGACGTCCGGATGCACGGGCGTCTCGCGCGGCGCCCGCGCCATGAAGCCGATCCGAAGCCGCCCCGGCTCACGTCTCGCCGCCTCGGCCCAGAGTCCAGGAGCCGGCGGCGCGGAGTAGGGATCTCCCGCAAAGGGCAGAGCAAAGGCGTCGAGCGCCGCCGCGGTATCGCGCACCGTGCGCGTCAGGACGAGATTCGTCGAGAGGCTGCTCCAATGCTCGCCCCGAGCCGGCCCGAAGGAGGTCCGCCCGCGCGTCGGCTTCAGCCCGACCAGGCCGCATTTCGCGGCCGGCCCCCGGATCGAGCCGCCTCCGTCGCTTCCATGCGCGATCGCGACGATGCCCGCCGCGACCGCCGCCGCCGCCCCGCCGCTCGAGCCTCCGGAGCTGTAGGCCGGGTTCCACGGATTGCGAGAGGGGCCGAACGCGTCGGGCTCGGTCGTGGGCAGCAGCGCCATCTCCGGCGTGTTGGTCCGACCGATGGAGATCAGTCCGGCGCGACGCGCGAAGATCGCCATCGCGCTGTCCTCTCTCGCGCGCGCTCCGATCTGGCGCAGGGCGCTCATTCCCTGGGTGTAGAGCTCGCCCTCCTGCTCGCCGCTCGCGTCCTTCAGCAG
>CAYXLY010000423.1:0-4380 GCA_964466005.1 uncultured Spirochaetaceae bacterium
GCGCCATTTCTCGGCGGGCATGGATCTGTCCGTCTTCGCCAGCGAGGCCGACGCGACACGAAGCGGTGGCGATCGTTACGTCGCAGCCGAGGCCTTCCGTTCCAATCTCGGCCGGATCCAGAGCTCCTTCGACTCGCTGGAGAACGCCCGCATGCCCGTCCTGGTGGCCTGCCAGGGCGGCGTGATCGGCGGCGCCATCGACATGATCTCGGCCGCCGACATCCGGTGGTGCACCTCGGACGCGTTCTTTTGCATCCAGGAGATCAACATCGCCATGACGGCCGATGTCGGCACCTTCCCGCGTTTGCAACGGCTGATTCCCGAAGGCTGGGTCCGCGAGATGGCCTATACCGGACGTCGGCTCCCGGCGGAGAAGGCGCGTGAGATCGGACTCGTGAACGAGGTCTTCGAGACGCACGAGGCGATGATGGACCATGTCCTGTCGACCGCCCGGGAGATCGCTTCGAAGAGTCCCTTGGCCGTGACCGGGTCGAAGGCCCTCATCAACTACGGACGCGATCACTCGACCCGGGACACGCTCGATTACATCGGGGTGTGGAATGCCGGCATGCTCGCGCCGCCTCACATGCAGGAAGCCTTCGCAGCGAGGGCCGAGAAGCGGGAGCCGGAGTTCCCCGACCTGCTGAAGATCCGCGACGAGCCCATGTGAGCGCGATCCCTGCCGGCTCGGATCCGGCCGGGTCCCAGACAGCCTGGCACGGTACGTGCTTACTCTCTCGGCAGGTCTGGATGGCCGAGGAGGAAGAGATCCGTGTGGGTCCGGGACCTCATGTCGTTCGATCCCGTGACGATCGAGGCGGGTGCGACCGTCGCCCGGGCGCTCGACCGGATGGTCGACGGGGGCATCCGGCATCTTCCGGTCGTCGACTCGAGGGGAGACCTCGTCGGAATCGTCTCGATCGACGACCTCGCCGCGACGCTTCCTTTCCCGTCGAGTCCGCAGGAGCGACTCGCCGAGGCGGCGCGGGGGCAGGCCTCGATGGAGCCCATGCGCGTCGGCGAGGCCATGACCTTCGGTCCAGAGACCGTCGCGCCCGACGAGCCGATCGAGGAGGCCGCGCGCCGGATGGCCGCCCGGGCCATCGGCTGTCTTCCGGTCGTCGATGGACAGGGACGGCTCGTCGGCCTTCTCTCCGAGACCGATCTGCTGCGCAGCCTCGCCGGCGGGTCGACCGAGCGCCGACCGGCCCAGGAGCGATCGCTCGCCTCGGCGTCCGCGGGTCCCGGGTCCCCGAGAGAGCCGGAGGAGGCCGGCGCGCGTCTGGTCCAGGCCCTGCGGACGGAGCGCGACGACCTGTCGCGTGAGCTCGCCCGCTACGAGGAGGTCGATCCGGAGATCGTCGATCGACGGCTGCGCCGGCTGGCGGAGGCGCTCGAGCGATCGGAGCGCGGTGAGCTCCACGTCTGCGCGCGCTGTGGCGGCTCGATCGCTGCACCGCGACTGCGCGCGCTTCCAGGCACGACGTTATGCAGCCGCTGCGCCCGAGAGGTCGAGTGGTAGGATTCGGAGCCAGCAGGGCGGCGCCTTGGGCAGCTCCCGAACGGCCGTCGAAGCGCCTGGGGCGGCGGTCGGTCAGTCGACCAGCGAGCCGCAATCCGGGAGCCGGGACGAGCCGGGACGAGCCGAGACGAGTCGAGAAGAGACGAGAGGAGCGATCTGCATGAGCGAGACGGACGAGAACACGATGGCCATTGCGGAGATGGCCAGGCAGAACGACGACTTCCGGAGGGTCGTTCGGACGGGCGAGAAGATGCAGGTCGTGCTGATGTCGATTCCGGAGGGCGGGGAGATCGGCGCCGAGTCCCACTCCGGACACGACCAGGTCCTGATCTTCGTGGAGGGAAGCGGAAAGGCTCGGATCGGGGACTCGGAGAGCTCGGTCGGGGCAGGGGACCTCTCCTTCGTGCCCTCGGGTGTGCGCCACAACTTCATCAACGACGGCTCGGGTGCTCTGAAGCTCTACACGATGTACGCCCCACCCGAGCATGCGCCCGGCACGCAGCACGCCACCAAGGCCGCGGCGGATCGGGAAGGGTGAAGCCTGCGAAGAAGTCGTCCGATCGGCCCGGGCGGCCGGACGGGTCCGACCGGTGGAGCGATGGAGTCGATAGGGGGCCTGGATCGCGCCGGCCTGCGAAATACTGGATCGGGTCGTCGTGGGCCCGGATCTGGCCTTACCTCGTGAGATCCTGGGATTGCGAGTCCGAGGGCCCGATCCGAGGCCGATGCCAGCAAAGGGGATCCAGCATGGGGAATGCCGGGGAGAGTCGCTGCGAGAATTGTGGTCACACCTTCTGGCTGCGGCGCGGAGGCGGCTTCACTTCGCAGGTCGTCTTCTGTACGCGCTGCGGTCGGGGGACGGACCTGGCGCATGGGGGACGGTCGCTCGCCGACGAAGAGCGTTCCGGCGTCCTCGGGCGGTGCGAGCACTGCGAGGGCGAGCTCCGACTCGATGCCGCGCCACGCTGTCCCCGTTGCCGCTCTTCACGGCTCGATCACGGTTCGGGATCGACGGTCCTCTGGGATTGAGGAGCGGATGGAGGTCATGAGATGAATCGATCGAATCCGATCCGGCAGGCCTGGCGCTCGACTCTCGCGCTCGCTCTCCTGATGCTTCCGCTGGACTCGCCGGCCCAGCTCGCAGGCATCGAGCCTTCCGCCGGCGGCTTCGGGCTCTCCTTCGGAGTGGAGGGACAGGACTACCTGGACAGTCCGGGTGAGACGTTCGGGCGGCAAGGAGAGTCCTGGGGACGCGCTCCGGGCGCGACCTTCGGTCCCGGAGGCCGGACCTGGATTCACTCTCGAGGTGCGACCTTCGGTCCCGAGGGTCAGACGTGGATTCACACTCCCGGTGCGACCTTCGGTCCTGACGGTGAGACGTGGATTCACTCTTCTGGCGCGACCTTCGGCCCCGAAGGCCGGACGTGGATTCACTCCTCCGGTGCGACATTCGGTCCCGGAGGCCGGACGTGGATACACTCTCCCGGCGCGACCTTCGGTCCCGAAGGCCAGACCTGGATCCACACGTCCGGCACGACCTCGGGTTCTGGAGGTGGAGTCTTCATGGACTCTCCGAGCGCGAGCCCCGGGCTCGAAGGGCAGCTCCGAGGCCATGGCTCCAGGAGAGCGGCTCCGGTCCTCCCTGCTCCCTCCGTCCTCCAGCCCCGTCCGGCGCCGCGAAGCCGGCCCCTCGCTTCGCCCCGGCCCACGATCTCGAGCCTCGAGCCGGGCCAGGCCGCGGATCGGGAGCTGGGCCGGGAGCGCCCGAGCGGGCTGCTAGAAGCCGGCTTGCCTCGCCGACTTCCCCTCCCCGCAGAGTCGCTCACGAAGCCGCGCGTGATCAGACCGTTCTCCCGGCCGGTATTGGAGACCATAGATCCGTACGATGCGATGGAACCGGATCACGTACGTGCAGTGGAAGACGGGATTGGGCGGTAGCCAGTCGAGTGGCCCCCGGGCTGCCTTCGAGCGATTGACGGAGGCGCGGACGGCAAAGAGATTGACGGGGTCGTTCGCGAAGCGCCTTCGCTTCTCCTCGGACCAGGCATATCCACCACGAGCGTGTGCCCAGGCGAGCGGAACCAGATGGTCGATGTCGAGGTCGCGCGCGTTGCGGTGGATCCGGCCCGTATAGGGGTCGTTCCACCGTCCGCGGAGGACCTGGCAGCCGTCCTCGCTCATCGTGACGGGTCCCGTCGCCAGCGCCCGGAGGACCTCGTGGCGGGTGTCGAGACAGTCGGCGTCGAGGTCGGCCCAGCGTCCGTAGAGACGGCGCTGATAGGTCGCCCGCAAGTCCTCTCGCGTTTCATCATCGGGGCCGGTCGCCGATGCCTCGTAGCCTTCGTAGGGCCGACCGGAGACGAGGCAGCTCTCGATGTCGGGATAGGGCGTGAAGCGTCGGGTCCGTTCGTACCAGGGCGAGTCCGCATCGTGGCAGATGCCGGAGGCGCTCTGCTTGACCGTCTCCGCGAGCGCGCCCTCCGCCACCGGGAGCATCAGGCACAGGACGCTCAGCAGCGCGTGCACGCGTCGTCTGATCTCGAGTCCCATCGGCATCCTCCGCGAGCGCCGGCTGTGCGAACGCAGGGCTGTGCGCGGACGGCCGGGCTCCTGGGAGCGCATCGGCATGAACGCCCTCACGGCGGAGCGGGCGCGCCTCGGATCCCGCTCGGCGGTCCGGGTGGGGTGTGAAGCGGACCCGGCTCAGCCCACCTTGCGAGCGCGGAATCCTCGAATTCGTCTCTTCTTTTTCTCAGAATACCATGGGAAGCGCGGTCTTGGCGTCGATCCTGCTATCCGCGGAACGACAGGACCCAGGGGAGTCCGCTCGCTTCGAGATTTCTCGGCGGGAGTCGCGG
>CAYXLY010000424.1:0-4376 GCA_964466005.1 uncultured Spirochaetaceae bacterium
GTCCTGCGCGCCGAGACGGTCTCGTCGCGGATGCCGGAGTCGACCTCGATCGGCTGATTGAGAAGCGTGTCGCCCTGGGCCGACGCATCGCCGACGATCAGGAACGCGAGCACTCCACCCAGCAGGGCGAGGACGGTCCCGAGAGACGAAGATCGACGCGGTCTGGAGAGCAGGGTCACTCTCGAGGTCGGGAGAGTCGAGCACGAACGCAGCACCGTCATGATCCGTATCCTTCTGGAGTCGTCGCGTCTGCCTGGACGGAAAGTCTCCCGCCCGGCTCGCCACGAGACGGGATCGGGTCTCGGAGGCAGCTCCGAGGTGATCGCTACCCATGCAAGCCGTCTGCTGAAATTTCCCCGAGTGGAAATAGAGTCGGCCTACCAAGAGTCGGCCTACTATAGGGGCATTGGACGTCGAAAGGATACTTCGGGTCCGGAAGGAGCAGCGGGACCCGGTGAGGGCTCGACCCCTCTCTTCGGGAGCGCGCCGCGCTTAGGGGGGCATTCTCCCCCGTTCCGGCATCGCTTCAAGCACGCGTCTCCGATCGGTCTGGCGGCGAGGAGGCTCCGGTCGCAGAGGCGGCGCTCGAGGCGATGCGCTGGTCGAGGCGATCCAGGAAGGCCGTGAGCGGATCACGCGCGTCGATGGCTCGAGCGGTGTGCGGAATCGGGCCGTAACGCAGAACCCGGAGCATCGCGTAGACCGCGAGGTCCGCGATGCTCGGCGTCTCCGAGTAGAAGTAGGGGCGCTCGCCCAGAAAGCCGACCAGGTCGTCGAGGCGATCCTCGATCTCTTCCACGATCACGAGCTCCCGCGCCTGGGCCCGGCTCGCGGGCCTCGTTCCGAGCCTGCGACCGAGGCCCTGCTTGAGAAGGGCGAACAGCGACTCGTCCGGGGGACTCTCGTCGCCCGGCTGCGGATAGCGGGCCGCGCGCCATCGGTTCCAGTACCACGCGAAGGAGTCGTCGGACCAGCTCGCCAGGCTCCGCTGGCGCTCCGCCGTGCGCGGATCCCGTGAGAAGAGCGGGGGCTCTGGATGGAGCGTGTCGATCCAGTCGACGATGCGGATCGACTCCGCCCGGCGACGCCCATCGATCTCGAGCACTGGCAGGGTGTGCGAGATCGGACTCCAGCGTCGGATGTTCTCCGGGTCGTCCGATTCGACGCGTTCGAAGGAGAGCGCCTTGAGCTTCAATGCGGCGGCCACCTTCTCGGCGAAGGGGTTGATCGCCTGCGTGTAGAGCCGGATCTGCGGACTCGACGCGTCCTGCGTCCCGGTCGCGCTCACGGATGCCCCCGCTCGGGACCCTGAAGCGACGTCCGGGTCATCCGTCGCCCCTCACGGCCTCGCGGCCGCTCGCTCCGGGCGCGTCGGGGCGAGCGGCTTGGGGCCGGGGAAGATCGCGTCGATGCGCTCGAGCACCTCTTCGGGGATCACCAGCTCCGCGGCGGCGACGTTCTCCTCGAGCTGCTCGCTTCGGGTCGCACCGACGATCGCGCTGGCGACGGAGGCGTGACGCAGGCACCAGGCGAGAGCCAGCTGCGCCATCGAGACCCCGAGTCCGGACGCGAGCGGTCGCAGCGCCTCGACCCGCTGGAGCGTCGCGGGGTCGAGATAGTCCGCCATCCAGCGGTTGCGCTCCGGGTCGTTGGCCCGGCTCTCCGGAGGGATCTCTCCATCACGGTACTTGCCCGTGAGCGCGCCCTGGGCGAGGGGGCTGAAGACGATCTGTCCGAGGCCTTCCCGCTCGCTCCGGGACAGGACCTCGCTCTCGATCTGTCTCCGCAGGATCGAGTACTGGGGCTGGCTCGAGATCGGACGATAGGCGCCGAAGGCATCCGCGATCTCGCAGGCCTCGCCGATCTGCGCCGCGCTCCACTGCGAGACGCCCCAGTAGAGCAGCTTCCCCTGCCGGATCAGGTCTTCATAGGCGCGCACCGTCTCCTCCATCGGTGTGTCGGGATCGGCGCGATGGCATTGATGCAGGTCGATGTAGTCCGTTCGGAGCCGCCTCAGCGAGCCCTCCACGCTCTCGAAGAGATGCTTGCGCGAGAGACCGCGGTCGTTGGGATCCTCGGACATGGCGAAGAAGCATTTCGTGGCGAGCACGACCCGATGACGCGGAAGCGAGAGCAGGGCCTCGCCGACCGCCCGCTCGGCCTCTCCACGGGCATAGACGTCCGCCGTGTCGAAGAAGTTGACGCCGAGCTCGAAGGCGCGGTGGATCAGGCGGGCGGTCTCGGCATGGTCCACCTTCGATCCCATGGTGAGCCAGGAGCCCAGCGAGATCGGGCTGACCCGGAGACCGCTTCGGCCGAGGGTGCGCGTTCGCATGCCCGATAATCTAGCACCCCGAGCCGTGCCCGGGCCGGATCGGAGCGCTCGGATCGATGCGGCCCGAGACCGCTCCGGGTGCGGCTCGCGGGGTCTCGCGTTCGCGGTAGACTCGGCAGCCGTGCTGCACCTCGTCTCCTCGACCTCCAGTGAGTGGCTCGATCGCGCTCGTTCCGATCTCGACGAGCTCCTGCTCGACCATGCCCACTGCGAGAAGAAGGCGGCGGGTGCGGCCGTCAAGCTCCTCTTCTCCTATCCCCATCATCGATTCCTTCAGGAGCCCCTGGCCGAGCTGGCCGAGGAAGAGCTCGAGCATTTCCGTCAGGTCCTGGCCCATCTCGATTCGAGAGGGATTCGCTACGAGACGATCCGACCCGGGCCCTATGGAATGGCGCTTCGAGCCCTGGTGCGGCGGGACGAGCCCGAGCGGCTCGTGGACATGCTTCTCGTCTCGGCATTGATCGAGGCCCGCAGCTGCGAGCGCTTCCGTCTGCTCGCCGAGGGGGTGGGGGACACGGAGCTGGCCTCCTTCTACGAGTCCCTGCTCGCCTGCGAAGCCCGACATCATCGCGTGTACGTCGATCTCGCCTCGCGTCTGATCCCACGCGAAGCCCTCGAGGTCCGGCTGCGGGAGCTCGCCGAGCGCGAGGCGGAGATCATCGGACTCCCCTTCGACCGGGTGCGCATGCATGCCGGCTAGCGGTGTCGACCAGAGCCTCCCGCAGCGAGCCGAGATCGGCGAGCTCGAGCTCGCCTGGAGCGAGCTTCCCTGCCGCGGCGAGGTGGAGGAGGGGCCGCCGCTGGTGCTCGTGCATGGCTTCACCGGACATCGGGACGACTTCATCGGGGTGATGCCGGAGCTCGCGCGCGGGAGGCGCGTGATCGCACCCGACCTGAGAGGGCATGGCGATTCCGATTCACCCGCGGAGGCTTCCGCCTACTCTTTCGACCATCTCGTCCGGGATCTGCTCGGGCTCCTCGACCACCTCGGCATCGAACGATGCGATCTGCTCGGGCATTCCATGGGCGGCATGGTCACCCTTCGCTTCGCACTGGCCCATCCGGAGCGGATCCGGTCGCTGATCTTCCTCTGCACCGGCCCCGAGGTGCCTCCGAGCCTCGATCGGGCCGGCTTCGAGAAGGCGGCCGAGATCGCGGCGCAACGCGGCATGGAGAGCCTGCAGGAGATCACCGAGAAGCGCGGGCGCGCCCAGCTCTCACCGATCCAGGCGGCGTGGGGCGAGCGGCTCTGGATGCATCGAAGACGACGGTTCTCCTCGATGACCTCGACGAGCTACGGGGCGCTCGGAGCGGCGCTCTTCGCGTCCGAGTCGCTCGTGCATCGACTCCACGACATCGAGGCGCCCACGCTGGTGCTGGTCGGCGAGGCGGACACGGACTGGCTGCCAGGGTCCGAGGTCCTCGCCCGGCACATCCCGGGTGCGCGGCGGGTGGTGCTGTCGGCCTCTGAGCATCATCCGCATCAGGAGAATCGGGAGGCCTGGCTGGACGCGATCGGGAGTCATCTCGATCGCGTGCGCTCCGAGGCTCCCTGACCCGATGCCCGGTCGGCCCGCTCCCACACGAAGTCCCACCCGAAAGGAAGCCCGATGAAGCTGCAGACGGAAGACGTCCGGATCCAGACCTCCAGTGGAGAGAGCATGGCCGCCTATCTGGCGCGACCCGAAGGCAGCGAGCGGCTGCCCGCCGTGCTGGTCTTCATGGAGATCTTCGGCGTGAACGACCACATCCGGGACGTCACACGGCGCATCGCTTCGGAGGGATACGTCGCGCTGGCGCCGGATTATTTCCACCGGACGGGGCCCGGCATTCAGCTCGACTACGACGAGGCGGGCATGGCGGAGGGCATGAGCCATCTCCAGCAGCTGAAGGCCAGCGAGATGATCGCCGACGCGCGCGATGCGATCGCTCTCCTGCGAGGTCGATCGGACGTGGTGGGGGATCGGATCGGAGCCGTGGGCTTCTGCATCGGCGGACACATGGCCTATCTCGCGGCCTGCGAGACGGAGATCGCCGCGGC
>CAYXLY010000425.1:0-4312 GCA_964466005.1 uncultured Spirochaetaceae bacterium
CTGGATGCGAGTCAGAGCCGGATCGGGCTCGATCTCGATCCAGAGCACCCTGGGTCTCTCCAGAGCAGGCACCGCGGCGAGCCTTCCCGGCGCGAGCCCAAGAGAGGCTTCTCCGGAGATCGCCTCGCGCATCGCCTCCACGACCTCCCCGATCCGATCCCGCTCCACCTCTCCCAGGAACTTCAGCGTGAGATGATAGGCCTCCGGCTCGACCCAGCGGACCGGAACGTCCAGCTTCCGGAGTGGACGGGCAAGACGATCGATCCGCCTGCGTGCGGCGACCGGAGGGACGATGGCGATGAAGAGACGCATCCGCTCCTCCGAGGCCGCCCCCGGCGCTCGCCGACGTCTCCGCGGCCCCACGCGCTCGGTCGGCTGCGGCCCGGTCCGTCGCTCCAGCGAGGCGCCACGGCGACGCTCGCTCCGGGGCGCTCTCAGCGCAGCCGGCGGTCCTGCTCCGACCACAGGGCCTGGGCGGCCGAGAAGACGAGGATCCTGCGATCCGTTCGCAGGGTGACGATCGAGTCCCGGGCGGAGACGGTCTCCACCGTCTCGTGGATCCCGAGCTTCTCCTCCACGAAGGTGGAACGGTCGGCCGAGAGGCCGAGAGCCCGGCGATTCGTCGTCACGACACCGACCGTCGCCCCGACCCGCAGCGCCGCGAGCGACTCGTTCGGGGGCAGATTCTCCTCGATCCACATCCCGCCCGCACCGACGAAGCCCAATGCGCGACGCCCCGTCACCACCAGCGCGACCCGATCCTCCAGCAGCCCCAGGGCGGGTGCCGTCTCACCGAGCTGGAAGCGAAGCTCCTGGAAGTCGGTTCCGGGCGCCACGGCCAGAGCTCGACGGTCGGTGAGGACGAGGCCGATCCGACCGCGGGCCTGCTGGAAGAGGACCTCCTCGCCGAGCTCGAGTCGGAGTCGCGAGCGGCGCCCGGTGAGCGCATCGAAGCCGAAGAGCTCGCGTCCGTCGCGCTCGATCGCGATCACGTCGACCCGCTCCACCTCCTGGGGAAGAAGGGGAACCTGCGCCCGGACCGGACCGGTCGCGAGCGAGGCGACCAGTCCGAGCAGCCCGAGCAGCCCGGGCAGCGAGACGGAGGGAACGGCGGGGAGGCGGCCGAGCGCGCGGGGGCGGCGGTTCATCCCGCGAGTGCACCCCTTTCCCGAGCGCAGAGCAAGGCCTGCACCCGGCTTTGGCCCTCGAGGGCCCCCTTGCCCCCCTCGGGCAGTCTCGCTGCGGCTTCGATCCTCCGATTCGGCAGGCAGGATCCATCGGGTCAGATCTGGTATCTACACCGCGATGGAATCCGCCTACGTGAGCGAGATCAATCGCGACGTCCCGCCGGCTCGGCCGGGCGAGTTCGCTCCCGTCCCGATCGGGTCGATCCTCGCCGACCCGCCCGTCGTGCTGGCGCCGATGGCAGGGATCACGAATGCCCCCTTCCGGAGGCTCTGCCGCCGCTTCGGCGCGGGTCTCTACGTCTCGGAGATGATCACGGCGCGGGCGCTCGTCGAGCGCAACGAGAAGACGATGCGACTGGCCGGGTTCGATCCCGACGAGAGCCCGCGCAGCCTCCAGCTCTATGGCGTCGACCCGCACTACGTCGGCGAGGCGGTGCGGCTGCTCGTCGACGAGGATCGGATCGATCATCTCGACATGAACTTCGGCTGTCCCGTGCGCAAGGTGACGCGCCGGGGGGGCGGGGCGGCGATCCCTGCCAAGCCCCGGCTCCTCGAACGGATCGTGCGGGCGGCCGTCGGGGCCGCGGGACGGATCCCGGTCACGATCAAGTTCAGGATGGGCATCGACGACGATTGGCTGACCTTCCTCGAGGCGGGCCGCATCGCCGAGGCCGAGGGCTGCCGCGCCGTGGCGCTCCACGCCCGGACGGCCGCTCAGCTCTACGACGGCGAGGCGGATTGGCGAGCCATCGGCGAGCTGAAGCAGGCGGTCCGCTCGATCCCGGTCTTCGGTAACGGCGACGTCTGGGAGGCATGGGACGCACTCCGGATGATGCGCCAGACCGGCTGCGACGGCGTCGTGGTCGGTCGCGGATGCCTCGGTCGTCCCTGGCTCTTCCGCGACCTGGCGGCGGTCTTCGCCGGCAAGACGCCCGAGGATCCGCCTCGCTTCGGCGAGGTGATGGAGACGATGCGGCGACACGCGCGCCTGCTCGTCGAGTGGGCCGGGCCCCACCACGGAATTCGCGACTTCCGGAAGCATGCCACGTGGTACACGAAGGGCTTCCCGGGCAGCACGAAGATGCGCGACAAGCTGATCCGGATCGAGTCGCTCGAAGAGCTCGACGCCATCCTCGAGGAGGGGGATCCCGATCTCGCCTTCCCGCCGCTCGCGATGCGCGCGAAGCGGGGCAAGAAGGGCGGGAGGCAGCGGGTCGTCCTGCCGGAGGGCTTCCGCGAGGATCTGGAGGACACGACGCCGCCCTCAGCCGAGGAGGCGGGCGACGGGGGCTGAGCCCGTCCGAGCGCCTCCGGGGCCGCCGATCAGCGCTGCGCGCGAGCCTCGCTCGGCTTCTCTTCTTCCTCCACCTCGAAGTTCTTGTCGCGCAGGCGAGAGAGAAGGTCGTCGATCGTGCCGCTGTTCAGGACCTCCGCGAACTGCGATCGATAGTTCGAGACCAGGCTCACGCCCTCGATGACGACGTCGATGATCCGCCACTGCTCGTTGCGCTTGCGAAGGCGATACGAGATCTCCGCTCCGTCGAACTGGCCGCCCACGATCCGCGTCCTGATCGAGACGTCGTCTCGCGGCTCGAGCTGCGCCGCGTAGACGTCGACCCGCTCCTGGTCGTAGCGGTCGAGCCGGGTTCCATAGGTTCGGGAGAGATGGCGCTTGAACTCGCGGACGAACTCCACGCGCTGCTCCCGGTCGAGCTTCCTCCAGCTTCGAGCGAGCACCAGCCTGGACATCGTGGCGAAATCGAAGATCTCGTAGGCGATCGCCTCGATCTCCGCGACCCGCTCCTCTGCCGGCCGATCCTTCTGGGCGAGCACGGCGACGACGCGTCCCGCCGTATCCTCGATGATCGCCCGTGGCTCGGCCGTGATCCGGGGCTCCTCCTCGTCGGCGGCCAGGGCCGGACCGGCGATCCACGCCGCCCAGACCAGGAGCAGCATGCTGCCCGTGAGCGAGCGGCGACGGGCGGGTCGTCCATCCGTCCGATCGCCTCGATCGAGCTTCTCGTCGGAGATCATGGAGCCACTTCCTCCTCGCCGGGCTCGGAGCCGACCCGGTCGCCCTCTTGCGCCTCGGCGTCCGCTCCCGCTCCCGGCTCTTCCAGATCGTAGTCTCCCGACTCGAGGCCTTCATCTTCCCACTCCTCCTCGTCGTCGAAGTAGTAGAGATCCTCGGCCTCGTCCTGCTCGAGGACGGTCGAGTCCGTGCGATCCGCGACGCGAGCCCGGCGATTCTGCAGATAGGCGTTCCGAACGAAGACGTAGTAGTCGAACGCATCCGCTCGGTTCTCCGCGATCTCCTCCAGGAAGATCGCGCGCAGGTTCAGGAGGTCGACGCTCGTCAGCCCCACGGAGGCCCAGATCGGGATGAACCAGGAATGCGGTGCCGAGAAGGCGTCGGCCACTCCCCCTGCGCCGTCCCGCAGCGTATAGGGACCGAGGAGGGGCACGACCAGGTAGGGTCCGGGCGGGACGCCCCAATAGCCCAGGGTCTGACCGAAATCCTCGTCGTTGCGCGGAATCTCCACCCTCGTCGCGACGTCGATGAAGCCGCCCAGCCCGAAGGTCGTGTTGTAGAAGATCCGCAGCAGGTCCCAGCCGACCGCGCGGGGCTTCGCCTGCAGGACGTCGTTCAGCAGGATGACGGGCATGCCCAGATTGTCGAAGAAGTTCTGGATGCCCGTCTGGGCGACCTCGGGGAGCAGGAAGTCCCAGCCCCGGGCGACGGGCTCGAGGGCGTGGCGATCGACGGCCTCGTTGAAGGCGAAGACCCTCCGATTCATCGGCTCCCAGGGATCCGGCTCCCGGGGCGTCGCGCAGCCGACCGCCAGCCAGGCCAGGCTCCAGATCGTCAGGGAGCGAGCGAGCACGGATCAGTCTCCCACGCCCGCGTCGTGTACGAGGCGCCCGACGAGCTTGTCGATGGAGAGCGCGCTCTCGGTGAAGACGAACTCCTCGCCCGGGGCCAGGGACTCCAGCTCGGCGCCGAGCTCGACCGAGATGAACTGGTCTCCGAGCAGCCCGGAGGTCCGGATCGCGGCCGCGGAGTCGATCGAGACCTCCAGATCGGAAGAGCGTCGTGTAGGGAAAGAGTGTGTCAGTACGTGTAG
>CAYXLY010000426.1:0-4308 GCA_964466005.1 uncultured Spirochaetaceae bacterium
AGACGTGTGTTCTTCCGATCTGCCGAGAAGGCCGCAGGGGTCGTCGCCGAGATCGCGCGCGAGCACGCCGTCGTGGTGACCCACGGAAACGGTCCGCAGATCGGGCTGCTCGCCGGACGTACGGCGGGACGCGGCGGGTCGAGTGAGGAGGCGAGCGGCGACTCGCCCAGCGCGGAAGAGGAGCCGCTCGACGCGCTCGGCGCGGAGACCGAGGGCCTGATCGGCTATCTCCTCACCCAGGCCCTGCGCAACGAGGCCCCCGAACGCGAGATCGTCTCGCTGCTCACCCAGGTCGAGGTCGACCGCGACGATCCGGGCTTCGACGACCCCACGAAGCCGATCGGTCCGGTGCTGGACGAGGAGGCGGCGAGGTCGCTTCCGCAGGGGGGCGAGTGGCGCTTCGTGCGCGATCGCGGCGGTCTTCGACGGGTCGTGGCCTCGCCCGAGCCGCGGTCGATCCTCGAGCTCGCGACGATCGATCGCCTCGTCGCGGCCCGCGTGCTCGTCGTCTGCGCCGGGGGCGGCGGAATCCCGGTCTTCCGGACGCCGGAGGGACGTCTCGAGGGCGCCGAGGCCGTGATCGACAAGGACTCGACCTCGGCCTTGCTCGCCGCCTCCCTGGGCTGTGATCGACTCCTGCTGCTGACGGACGTCGAGGGGGTCTACCGCGACTGGCCCGCCCGGGCCACGCCGATCTCCGAAGCGACTCCCGAGGCGCTGCGGGCGCTGTCGCTGGACTCGGGATCGATGGGGCCCAAGGTCGAGGCGGCCTGCCGCTTCGTCGAGGCCCGCGGTGGCCAGGCCGCGATCGGCCGGCTCGAGGAGGGAGCGAGCGTGCTCCGGGGCGAGTGCGGCACGCGGGTCCGTCCGCCCGCGGAGACCTGAGAACGACACGGGCGGACGGGTAGGTGGGCAGGCGAGTCGGCGGGCGCAACGGAGGTCGGAGTCAGAGCTGCGAGGAGGCATCCGGAGGCAAAGCGGGGCGCCGCGATGCGATCTCCTGCGCCTCCTGCAGACACGCCTCCACATAGGCCCGCATCTGGTACATGTCGTCCGCGCTGAGCCCCTGCCCCACCAGCGCCGACGTGTAGATCGCGCCGCCGAGCAGGGTCGCGACGACGGGAACGACCAGAGCCCACGGGGGGTGGGCCAGCATCAGCTGGGCGACGCCGAAGAAGAGGCTCGCGAGCGAGACGATCACGAGGGTCCCGATCGCGAAGACGAAGCCCGTCCAGATCTCGGGGCGGGGCGAGAAGGTCCCCCACACCTTGACGGTCTCGGGCCGATTCGGGGCCGAGCTCCCGACCCGATCGGTGACCTCGTCCAGGGTGAGGTCCAGGCAGGGCGACCAGAAGCGCCGATCGGTCTCGGGCATGCAGAGCACGCCGTGCTTGCTCGAGAAGCTGCCCTCGACGCCCTGAGGATTATCGTCCAGCCGATCCCGGAGGATCTCCATCGCATCCCGGAAACGACACGGCACCTCCAGGATGAAGGAGGGTCGCATGCGAGGCAGAGCCATGACACTCTCACCGCCACGGTGGGACGCCCACCGTGGGACGCCGTTGGACGGCCCTCAGGCTAGCAGCCTCGAGGTCCGTCCCGGGACGAAGAGTAGAGGGGGTCCACTCCATGCCGCAGAGGCGAAGGCGAGAGCGCAACGGGCTCCGTCCTCGCGGCTGCGTCATGATCGCACGGCGACCGTCCGTGGCATTTCGCCACGTTGCGTGACTCGAATGCACGCCCTCGGGGCGGGACTCTGTCTCTCGCGGCTCTGAGACGGTCCAGAGCCGACCGCGGTCGGGCACGAGAGTCGCATTGACAAGCCGCGTCACGAGCCGCGGCTCGCGGCGGCGTCGCGGCTCAGCGGAGGGTCCCGGCGAGTGAAGCGCAGCCTCGACATGGAAACGGAGCGGAATCCAACATCATGGTGACGACCCAATCGGACACGCCGACCTACGACGAAGGGGTCGTGCGCCAGTTCACGATCATGACCGTCGTCTGGGGCATCGTCGGCATGCTCGTCGGCGTGATCCTCGCGGCCCAGCTCGCCTGGCCGGAGCTCAACTTCGACATCCCCTACCTGAGCTACGGACGCCTCCGTCCCCTGCACACGAATGCGGTCATCTTCGCATTCGGCGGCAGCGCGCTCTTCGCCACCTCCTACCACGTCGTACAGCGCACCTCCCGCACGGGACTCTTCCTGCCGGGCCTGGCCACCTTCACCTTCTGGGGCTGGCAGCTGGTGATCGTCGCGGCCGCCATCACGCTGCCTCTGGGCCTCACCACCAGCAAGGAGTACGCCGAGCTCGAGTGGCCGATCGACCTGCTGATCGCCGTCGTCTGGGTCTCCTATGCCGTGGTCTTCTTCGGCACGATCGCCCAGCGCAGGACCTCGCACATCTACGTCGCGAACTGGTTCTACGGCGCGTTCATCCTGACGGTCGCCGTGCTGCACATCGTGAACAACCTCGAGGTCCCCGTCTCCGCCTGGAAGTCCTACTCCATCTATCCCGGCTCGATCGACGCGATGGTGCAGTGGTGGTACGGGCACAACGCGGTCGGCTTCTTCCTGACCGCGGGCTTCCTGGGCATGATGTACTACTACGTGCCCAAGCAGGCCGAGCGCCCCGTCTACTCCTATCGCCTGTCGGTCGTCCACTTCTGGGCGCTGATCTCCGTCTACATGTGGGCCGGCCCGCATCATCTCCATTACTCGACCCTCCCCGACTGGGTCCAGTCGGTGGGCATGGTGTTCTCGCTGATCCTGCTCGCGCCCTCCTGGGGCGGCATGATCAACGGGATCATGACGCTCTCCGGGGCCTGGGAGAAGCTCCGCGACGATCCCATCATCCGCTTCATGATCGTCTCGCTCTCGTTCTACGGCATGTCGACCTTCGAAGGCCCGATGATGTCGATCAAGACGGTGAACGCCCTCTCGCACTTCACCGACTGGACGATCGGCCACGTCCATTCGGGCGCGCTCGGATGGGTCGCCATGATGACGATCGGATCGCTCTACTACCTGATCCCGCGGCTCTGGGGCCGAACGGAGATGTGGAGCGTCCGCCTGATCAACACCCATTTCTGGCTCTCCACGATCGGCGTGATCTTCTACGTCGCGAACATGTGGATCGCCGGCGTGATGCAGGGCCTGATGTGGCTGGCCGTCAACGAGGACGGAACGCTGACCAACACCTTCGTGCAGTCCCTGGAGGCGACCTGGCCCTTCTACGTCGGCCGACTCGCGGGAGGTCTGGTCTTCTTCTCGGGCATGCTCGTCATGGCCTTCAACACGTTCAAGACGATCCAGGCGGGAACGACCGAGCCGGGATCCAACGCAGCTTCGGCACAGGGGTGATCCGATGAATCATGACGTCATCGAAAAGAACATCGCGCTCATGGTCGTCGGGATCGTCTTCGTGATCAGCCTCGGCGGATTGGCCGAGATCGTGCCTCTCTTCTGGGAGGACGCGGTGATCGAGCCGGTCGAGGGGCTGCGCCCCCTGACGGCGCTCGAGCTCGAAGGACGGGACATCTACATCCGTGAGGGCTGCGTCGGCTGCCATTCGCAGATGATCCGGCCGCTACGCTCGGAGACCCAGCGCTACGGCCACTACTCGGTGGCCGGCGAGTACGCCTACGACCATCCCTTCCTCTTCGGGTCGAAGCGCACGGGCCCCGACCTCGCCCGCGTGGGCGAGCGCTACAGCGACGAGTGGCACCGCGTGCATCTCATCAACCCCCGCGACGTGGTCCCCGAATCGAACATGCCGGGATTCCCGTGGCTCGCCGAACGCGAGCTCACGGGCGAGCACATCCAGGCGAAGCTGCGCGCCCTGCGAACGGTCGGCGTGCCCTATACCGACGAAGACATCGAGAAGGCGCCGTCCGTCGTCGAGGGCAAGACCGAGATCGTGGCGTTGATCGCCTATCTCCAGCAGCTGGGGACCCATCTGCAGGGAGCCCGCTGATGCCCGAGATCGGCTTCGTGAAGGGCGTGATCACCCTCCTGACCCTGTTGACCTTTCTCGGCATCTGCTGGTGGGCCTTCCGTCCCTCGAGCCGAAGACGCTTCGAGAAGGACGCGATGATTCCCTTCGAAGACCACGAGCGCGCCAGAGACTCCTCCCGGGACGGTGAAGAGTCGGAGGAAAAGAATCCGTCATGAGCATCGGCTGGAACGTCTACGTCATCGCGCTCATCGTCCTCAACGTGGTCGGATGCGCCTGGCTGCTCCTGGCCAACCGCAACGTCCGGATCGACCCGACCCAGAAGGGCCAGGGTACGGGTCACGACTTCGACGGCATC
>CAYXLY010000427.1:0-4299 GCA_964466005.1 uncultured Spirochaetaceae bacterium
GACGCCGACGGTCGGCTGGCGCCGGACGGAAACCGCCTCGATTCCCGCGGCCGTGGTCGGCATGCTCCTGCTTCGGAAGGTCCTGCGCGGCGGCTCGGTGCTCGAGGCGAACCAGATCCAGACGGCCGCCTCCGCCGGAGAGTCGCTCGCCGCCGGAATCCTCTTCACGGTGCCTGCGCTGGTCCTGATCGGCTTCTGGGAGCGCTTCGACTTCTGGGCCACGACGCTCATCGCGGTCGCCGGAGGCTGGCTCGGGGTGCTCTTCATGATCCCGATGCGCCGCGTGTTCATCGAGGAGAGCCCGGAGCTGCCCTATCCCGAGGGTGTCGCTTGTGCCTCGGTGCTCGAGTCGGGGCAGGCGTCGGCGGACGCGAGCGAGGGGAGCGCCGTGCTGCAGGGCGGCGCGCTGGGAGCGGTCGTGAAGACCCTGACCGCCGGCCTCGGCCTGCTCTCGAGCACGATCGAGGGAGCCCTGCAGCTCGGCGGGGGCCGTCCGCTCTTCATTGGCGCCGACCTCTCGCCGGCGCTGCTCGCCGTGGGATATATCGTTCGACTCGAGGTCGCGCTGCAGATCTTCCTGGGAGGGGCGATCGGTTGGCTCGGGCTGCTGCCGCTGGCCCCCGAGGTGGTGGCCGGGCTGGCGCCGGGATCGGCAGAGCTCGCACAGGCCGTCTCCCCGGCCTTCGAGGGGAGCGCCACGGACCGGGCCTGGGCGATCTGGGCGGATGGCGTGCGTTATGTCGGCGTCGGAGCGATGGCCGTGGGAGGCCTGGCGGCGCTGCTGCGGGTCCGAAGCGGCCTGGGGCGCGCTCTCGGCGAGATGCGACGAGGCTGGAGGGAGCGTGCGGCACCCGGCGCGGACCGGGACCTCTCGGTTCCGGTGATCGGTCTGTTCGCGATCGGGGCGATCTCGATCGTCGGCGTCCTCTATCTGCGCTTCACGGGAGATCCGGGCGTCGCCGTTCTCGCGACGGCGATCATGATCTCCGCCTCCTTCTTCTTCGTCGGCGTCGCGAGCCATGTCGTCGGTCTCGTGGGCAACAGCAACAATCCCGTCTCCGGCATGACGATCAGCGCCGTCCTGATGACGGGCGCTTTTCTCTGGCTCTTCGACTATGCCGGCGTCTCGGGCATGGTCGCGACGCTCGGCGTGGCGGCGGTCGTCTGCTGTGCGGCGTGTACGGCGGGCGATGTCTGCAACGACCTGAAGACGGGCTCGATCGTCGGCGCCACGCCCCGGCGCCAGCAGAAGATGCAGCTGGCCGGGGTCGTCGTCGCAGCCCTGGTGATGGCCCCCGTGATGCAGCTGCTGCACGACGCCTACGGAATCGGCTCGCGCGAGCTGGCGGCGCCGCAGGCCAGCTTGTTCGCCAGTCTGGCGCGAGGCTTCTTCGGCGGCGAGGCGCTTCCCTGGGGCCTGATCGGCCTCGGCGCGGGGATCGGGCTCGCCGTGCTCGGAGTCGACGCGGCCCTCGCACGCCGAGCCAGCGCCTTCCGACTTCATCTGATGCCGGTTGCGGTCGGGCTCTACCTGCCTTTCGGGCTGGTGGTTCCGATCTTCGTCGGGGGGCTGATCGAGGGAGGGCAGCGCCGGCGCTCGCGAGCCTCCACCGTTCCGACGGCCGGGCGCGGCGTCCTCTATGCATCGGGCGTCGTCGCAGGAGAGGCGCTCGTCGGCGTGGGCATCGCGCTGCTGATCGGGCTCGGCCTCGGCGCCCCCGATCTCGGCGGAGCCTGGCGTGGGATTCTGAGCCTGATCGCCGCGGGGCTGATCGTCTGGGTCTTCGGGCGCGCGGTCGGATCCTCGGAAGACTCGGCCTCCGTCTCCTGAGGCCGACCGGATCCAGTCGATTCGAGTGGACGTCGCGTACGTGCCCTGCGCCCGGCGCGCGAGCACCCGGTTGCGCTCAGGACCGGTCGCTCGCGGCTCGGCTCTCTCCTCGATCCGCGCTTCCTGGACTCACTCCTCGAACTGACCGAGCTTGCGGGCGAAGGCGTACTCGGCGGGATCGCGGACGAAGACCTCGTAGGCGACCGTGACGGCGTCCCGGCCGCCCGGAGCGGAGAGGATGCTGGCGGGCACCAGGAAGAGGGCGCCGACACCGACACGGAAGGTCGCCAGGGGGCGAACGAGCAGGGCGTCCAGGCCGACGGCGGTGATCTCCTCGGCACGCGAGCCCTCCCAGGTCCATCCCTTCTCCCCGGTCTCGTCGGCGGCAGTCGCAGCCGAGGCTCCGAGCAGCAGGACGGTCGAGAGAGCGGCGATCACGATTCGGACAGGGCGCATGGAGACTCCTCCGCGTGGCCAGCTCGATTCGATGAGCAGCGGCTGGCTCGCGCGAACGATAGCGCAGAGGGGGCGGGCCTCGCTTCGGTTCGGGGCTCTCGGCGAGGCGGGCTTCGCGTGGGAATCCGTTATCCTGCGCGCCACGGGGGAAGGTCTTGAAGAGTGACGAGTGAAGAGGGGGGGCAATCGGATCTCGTCCGGACCCAGAGGCTCACCCGCCGGATCCTGATCGGTCTGGCGAGCGGTCTCGTCGTCGGAGTGATCCTCGAGCAGCGGCCCCTGGACGGGGCGCTCCACCCCTTCCTCGTCGACGGCGTCTTCTACGTCGGGGGGCAGGTCTTTCTCGCGAGCCTCAAGCTCCTGATCGTGCCCCTGGTCCTGGTCTCACTCGCCTGCGGCACGGCGTCGCTCGACGACGTGACGCGGCTGGGTCGGATCGGGGGCAAGACGCTGGCCCTCTATCTCCTCACCACGGCGCTCGCGATCAGCCTGGCGATCCTGGCCGCGATCCTCCTCGAGCCCGGGGCCGGGATCACGCTTCCCACGGAGTCGACGGGATTCAGCGCCAGCGAGGCGCCGGGGCTGGCCGACACCCTGATCAACATCTTTCCCGAGAATCCCTTCGAGGCCATGGCCGAGGCGCAGATGCTGCAGGTGATCGTCTTCGCGGTGCTGCTCGGGATCGCGATGACGTTGGCCGGCAGTGCGGGTCGGGACCTCTTGCGGGTCTTCGAGAGCGCCAACGCCGTGATCATGAAGCTGGTCTTCCTGCTCATGCAGATCGCGCCCTACGGTGTCTTCTGCCTGATCGCGAAGGTCTTCGCGGAGCAGGGCTACGAGGTGTTCGGATCTCTCGTGCGTTATTTCGCCGTCGTGGTCGGCGTGCTCCTGGTCCATTTGCTCGTGGTCTATCCGACGCTGCTCTTCGTGCTGGCTCGGCTGGCCCCCGCGACCTTCCTCCGAAAGCTGCGCGCCCCGATGACCGTCGCGTTCAGCACGGCGAGCAGCGGCGCCACGCTGCCGGTGACCCTGCGCACGACCGAGGAGCGTCTCGGCGTCGACGGCTCGATCGCGTCGTTCACCGTGCCCCTCGGCGCGACCCTCAACATGGACGGCACGGCCATCATGCAGGGCGTCGCCACGGTCTTCATCGCCCAGGCCTACGGCGTGGAGATCGGACCGAGCGGCTATCTCACGGTCGTCCTCACGGCGACCCTCGCGTCGATCGGGACGGCCGGGGTGCCGGGCGTGGGAACGGTGATGCTGGCGATGGTGCTGCGGCAGATGGACCTGCCGGTCGAGGGCATCGGCCTGATCCTGGGCGTCGATCGGATCCTGGACATGACCCGGACGGCGGTGAACATCACGGGGGACGCCGCGGTCTCCTGCATCGTCGCGAGGAGTGAGGGCAAGCTGGACCTGGAATCATTCCGCGCTCCCTGACATCCGGGTCTCGCAGCCTGCGCGACCGAATTCCGGCTCGCTCGCAGCGGCTGCGTCTTCCGCCGGCTTCGCTTCCTTCGCTCGGGAGCGATCATCGCCGGGCGCAGGAGGGAGATCGAAGAGGCCAGATCGACTTGGCGAGACGGGCTGCGTGCGTCACCCTCGGCGCGCGACCGCTCCGTTGGCCCGAGGTCGCCCGTTGCACGAGGTCGTCAGGTACCGCGCGAGGCCATCGAGGCGCGCGCCGATCGTTCCAACTTCGAAAGGAATCCCGGAATCATGAAGCTCTATACCGGAATGGGTCCGAATCCGCGGGTCGTCACCCTCTTCGTCGCCGAGCGCGGGGCGCAGGTCGATCTCGAGACGGTCGACCTCATGGCAGGAGAGAATCGCGAGCAGGCTCATCTCGCACGCAATCCCGCAGGCCAGCTGCCCACGCTCGAGCTCGACGACGGACGATGCATCGCCGAGATCACCGCCATCTGTGAGTATCTCGACGAGAAGACGCCGGGCGACTCGCTGATCGGGTCGACGCCCGAGGAGCGAGCGGAGACCCGCATGTGGGTCCG
>CAYXLY010000428.1:0-4298 GCA_964466005.1 uncultured Spirochaetaceae bacterium
CGAGATTCTCCGGAGTGACTGGAGTTCAGACGTGTGCTCTTCCGATCTTGGAAGGATCACCTCGGCGTCGCAGAAGCGGCGGGCGGACTCGTGATAGCGCGGGTGCGGGACGAAGAGATCGGAGCCCTCCACCGAGAGGTCGGCGTGCACCCAGTCGTTCTGGAACCACATGGGGCTGGTCGCGGCGTCCTCGTCGACCCCGGGTCGACACCAGCCACCGAGGGGTGTGTAGGGGGCGTTGCGCTCCAGCAAAGCGACGACCTCGGCGACGTCGTCGATCACGTCTCGCAGCAACGAGGGCGGGCTCGCCTTCTCGACCATGACTCTCTGCTCTACGTCTCCAGCGGCGCGGAACGCCGGGTCTCTCGCATCGGGCGTTCGGTGAGTGGGGTGCTTGCCGTCTTCAGATGGATCACCGGGGCGAGGCCGAGCTGCCTCTCGCATCGATCCCCGACAGCAGGTCCTGGCAACCGATCGGATCGAAACCTTCGCACGGATCTCGCTTGTCCGGTACCGCGTCGACGTGCGTAGAGGAGCGAGAAGCAATCCCCTGCTGGCTCGACATCCCTCAGGGCTGAGTCGAGCCAGAGTCGAGACGGACGGAGGTTCGCTGGCAAGGTTCATCGACAACGGGGTGCAGGTCGCCCGGCCCGAGCCGTCCAGTGCCCGGTGCAGTCGTCGCGAACCGCTCCGCTGCCGTCATGGACGCACCTCGAGGACCATGTTCGAGTCCGTCTCGGCCGCGCGTCGCACATGTCCGAAGCCGGCCTCGTTCAGCACCTGAGTGAGACGTTTCTCACCGGCCTGCGTACCCAGACCGAGACCCACCTCCTGGGACAGGGAGCAAGGGGTACAGACCGTCGTCGAGAAGCTGTAGTAGATCGCGCCGAGCGGATGGAGGTTCTCCACGAGGCGGTCGCCGGCCCGCGGCTCGACGAGCATGAATGTTCCGTTCGGCGCGAGAGACGATCGGATGTGGGCCGCTGCCCCGACCGGGTCGCCCATGTCGTGAAGCGCATCGAAGATACAGACCAGATCGAAGTCGCCTTCGGCATAGGACTTCGCGGTCGCCACCTGGAACTCGGCATTCTCGACGCCCGCGTCGCGAGCGCGGGCACGCGCCTCCTCGACCGAGGGCTCGTGGAAGTCGAACCCGTAGAACCGGGAGCTCGGGAAGGCCTTCGCCATCAGGACCGTCGAAGATCCTCGTCCACATCCGACATCAGCCACGCGAGCCCCCGCCTGAAGCGAGGCTTCGACGCCGTCGAGCGCCGGAATCCAGCTCGCCAGCAGGTTCGCCTCGTAGCCGGGGCGAAAGAACCGATCGGTTCCGCAGAAGCAGCACTGCGAGTGATCGCTCCACGCACGTCCCTGGCCCGATCGAAAGGTTTCGACCGCCTGGGCGTGGGTCTCCATCTGAGAGAGCACCGACATGAAGAATCCCTGCATGCAAGCCGGGTCTCCCTCGCGGGCGAAGATCAGCGCCTGCTCCGGCGAGAGCGAGAAGGTCTCTTCGGTCTCGTCGTAGGTCACGTATCCGTGCGCTGCGTTGGACGACAGCCACTCGCGGACGTACTTCGGCTCCAGTCCTTCTCTTGCAGCGAGGGCGTCGGGTCGGATCGGGCCGTGTGCCTCCAATGATGCATAGAGACCGGATTGATCCCCGAGATAGGCCATCAAGAGTCCCATCGCCCCTGCGACATCGCTCATCACCTTGGTCGCCAGGGCCTCGAGCTTTCCTTCGTCGATCGCTGCAGACATCGAGCATCTCCTTTGCCGAGCCGCGTTGCCGGCTCACGGGTCTACCGCAGAGATTTCATTGGACGAAGATCATGAGAAAGGGGCATATCGGACAAGATGCGGTGTCACGAGCTCGTTCTCGGGTCGACGAGCTCCGTAGGCGCGAGCCTGAAGCGCTTGCGATAAGCGCCAGGCGTGAATCCGGTCTCGCGTCGGAAGACTCGTGTGAAATGGCGAACGTCCGAGTATCCCACGCGATCGGCGATCTCGACGACGGGGATCCGGGTCGACTCGAGCCAACGTCTACCCTTCTCGACGCGGAGGCACTGGAGGTACGCGAGCGGCGACTTCCCCGTGGCGGCCTGGAAGCGGCGAGTGAGTGTCCGCTCGGTCTGATGGAAATGCCGAGCCAACGCTCGGACAGGGTCCGTGGTCGTCAGGTTCTCCGCGAGCCAGACCTGGGCCTCGCGAACCAACGCATCTTCGACGTTCGCACGCTCGACGAGCCGCGCGTAGACATCGACGGCCTCTCCTGCCCAGAACTTGCCGCTGAGCCTCGCGAATGCGTGAGCCGCCTCGTGCCCGAGGAAGCGCTGAACGAGCAAGAGCATCAAGTCGCCGTGGTAGATCCCGGTCCCCGCCGAGATCAGGCGCCCTTCCTCGCCCGTCACGATGATCGGCCGACGGCCCTGGACGTCGATCGCCGGGAATCGACGCTGGAGCTGGTCTGCGCACGCCCAATGCGTAGTCGCCGGCAATCCGTCGAGCAGTCCAGTCTCTGCCAGGACGAACGATCCAGTGCAGAGAGAGACGATCGTCGCGCCCGCCGCGTGGCGATTCCGAATCCAGTCCTTCAGTCGGTCGTCGAAGACCGGCTCTTCACCGCACTTTTCCATCCACTCGGGGTGGGGCGTCAGCGCCGGAAGGAAGACGATCTCGCAGCCCTCCACGTCGTCGATCGCTTTCTGGGGGCAGAGCATGATTCCCCCGGCTCCGGGAATCGGCTCGGTCGTCACGCCAATCGTGTGCACTCTGAAGGGAGGCTTCTCGAAGCTCGAAGCCAGTCCGAAGCCACGGTCGAGTCGACCGATGGCAGTCAGATCGTCGTAGGTGCAGTAGATGGAAGCGGCGCTCGCGTGAGGGAGGGTGGCGATGCAGACGCGATGGGACGGGGCTTCAGCCGGCATCGTCACGCGCTCCCTCTCGAAGTCCTGCACAGGCTCGTGAAGCCTGATCGAAACGCGCCATCGTTGCAAGCGGACCGTCTCGGTCCCTGCGCTCCCGATCGACTCTGCACCGTTATTTCATGCGGCTCGTCCGGACGAGAGCGGCCCCTTCCTTCCCTTGGGTGTCCCTTGGGGGGGGCGGCTGAGACGAAGAGTGAGGCGTTCATGCCATTCCGCCGTCGTCCGAGTCCGGACCCCGATCGAGTTGCGCCTCGCCTTGCCTCCCCTGCCCTGAAGTCGGTCTCACGGGTCGACAGGCGGCAGTACCTTGCGGAAACGCTCGATGATCGCCGAGACGGGCTCGATGGCATCGATGCGGCCGACGCTCGTTCCGGCGTACAGGGCTGCTCCCAGGATGTCGCCGCTCATGTCCTCTGCGGGGGGCACCACGAAATAGCGCGTCCACTCGATACCGGCTTCCAGCGTGAGGATCACGTCCCTCTCACCGGGTCGCTCGCCCATCGGCGGGCATCCAGCGCGCTCCCAGATCGCGTGGCTCTCGTTTCGCAGCGTGCGGTGCGGCGCATCCGTCCAGCCCAGATCGAAGCAGAGGGAGCGAACGGTATCCTCTGCGGACGCTTGCACGATGGCCTTCTTGTACAGCGGATGCGCCTTCGATTCCTCGCTGGCGACGAAACGGGTCCCGCAGAGAATCCCGGCGGCTCCCATCTCGATCGCGGCTTTGGCATCCGCCTCGTTGCCGATGCCTCCAGCGGCGACGACCGGGACGTCGCCGGCACAGTCGATCACCGCGGGCAGGAGATCGGCCAGAGGGACCTCACTCGCGACGTGTCCACCGGCCTCGACGCCCTGTGCAACGAGCGCCGCGGCGCCGCCGTCGAGTGCGGAGCGGGCGACGTCGACGTCGCCGACGGTGGCGATGAAGCGGCCGCCGTGCCCTCGAATCTCGGCCGCCGTCTTCCTGGGGTCCCCCCAGAACACGTGAAACCAGCGTACTCCGCAGTCCGTCGCCAGTCGGATGTGATCGGACTGCTCGAGATCGCTGCGCAGATTGACTGCGAACGGGCGATCTCCGTCGATCGATCGCCGTGTCTCTTCGATCCCCTTCTGCGCGTTCGCCAATGAATCCGCCCAGATCGGTAGCACGCCGAACGCCCCGGCGTTCGCGACGGCCGCGACGAGTCGCGGTCCCGCCACGCCACCCATCGGGCCTTGAATGAGGGGTACGTCGATACCGAGCGCTTCGCCGAGGCGACTGGTCAAGGGCTGTCTCCCGTACAAGGCTGCCAATCTACACCAGGTCGTCCTCTCCGGCGTCGAGCCTCATGGGCCTTCGCTCGTGACGACATGAAGATCCGGACTCTGAGGTCG
>CAYXLY010000429.1:0-4271 GCA_964466005.1 uncultured Spirochaetaceae bacterium
GCCCGCAGAGTCGGTCGTCCGACCGCGGCGGGAGGAGAGGAGCTGGATTCGATCACGCGCCGACTCTACCGGGGGGGAGGGGTCCGCCGCTAGAGCGGCTCGAAGGCCGATACGGCGAAGCTGACGTCGAGCAGCTCGGCCGTCGCCTCGCCTCCGCCGAGCCGCGAGGCGCGTCGCTTGATCCGCAGGCTCTTCACCGAGAGGGGCTGGGGCGAGCGCTCGATGCTCGCGAGATAGTCGATCGCCTGCTGCAGGGTCACGTTCTTCAGGCTGACCTCGATCTTCGTCTCCTCGTAGCGTTCGCTCTCGTCGGACTGTCGCTTCTCCATCGAGCTCGGCTTCACACCCACGCGGCGGGCCAGGGTCTCGAGCTGGGTGAGCACGTTCTGTCCGGGGCGACTCTCCTGGATGCGCTCCTCCACTGCGGCGAGTCGATCGTGGAGGCCATCCCACTCGACCCGCATCCGTCGCATCATCGCCAGCCGCTGCTCGGCATCCTCCGCCGTCTGGGCCGCCCGATCGGTGGCGGCGAGCACGGGCAGGACGATGCCGAAGACGAGGATCATTCCGGCCAGGAGCCCTGTGGCCGCACCGACCAGGACCCGCTCGCGGGAGGCGAGACCGTCCCAGAGCACCCGGATGCGTCCGAGCAGCTCGTTCATGCCTCCTCCCCGGCCGTCGGCATCGGAATGTTCACGTCGAAGCTCACGCCGCCCGTCTGGCGATCGGTCTTGATCGATCCGGCCACCGTCGCGCTCCGAAAGGGCACCGAGCCGGAGAGCACGGCCGTCAGCCGGTCCACCGCCTCGTAGCCCCCGGCCTCGACGTCGAGCCGGATCACGTTGCGATCGATCTGGACCTCGGTGATGCGAACCTCGAGATCGGGCGGAATGGCCCGGGAGAGCTCCGCCAACAGCTCGAGTGCAGACCGGTTGCCGCCGTAGAGGCCCAGGAAGTCGGCTCTGTCCTGCGCGGCGCGGAGCTCCTGTCCCATCGCGGCGACCGGATTCGGGGGCATCGTGTCGCGGCCCGGGAAGGCCTCGGCGTAGAGCCGCTCGGCAGCTGCCCGGTAGCGGTCCGCGCGTCGATGCTGCACGAAGATCGTGGTGGCGGCCGAGGCAACGAGCAGCAGGATCAGCGTGCCCGCCAGCACGGCGGTCGGGCGCAGCTCGCGCTGGAAGAGCCGGCCGAAATCCTGTCGGAAGGCGAAGCGCCCCTGGCGGAAATTCATCCGCGTCACCGATTCGCCGGAGAGGCGCAGCGCGAGCGCCAGCGCGGGGCCGAAGAGCACGGGGTCGACGCCCTCGACGAGCGCCGCATGCGGTGCGTCGGCGGGCATGCGAAGCCGGTGCGTGGGGAGTCCCGTCCGCCGCGCGAGGACCTCGTCGATCCGGTCGAGGCGCGCCGTGCCCCCGACCAGGGTGAGGGTCGCCTCGCGCGCGATCGGTCCTTCGCCCTGGCGCGCCTCGGCGGCCTCCAGCGTCCGCACCGCCTCGCGGGCGATCCGCTCCACGAGGGCGAGCGCACCGGGCGAGCCCGCGGCGCCGGAGTGTCCGAGGACGCCGGCCTCGCACTTGTGCTGCTCCGCCTCCTCGAAGGAGAGACCGAGCTCGGAGGCGATCGTCTCGCTGAGGGCGCGGCCCGCCACCGGAATGCTTCGGGCCAACGCGGGGCGACCGTCGAGCAGCGCGCAGAAGGTCGTCTTCTCGTGGCCGAGGTCGACGATCAGCTGGGTGCCGGTCTCGAGACCGAAGACCGGGGCCAGGTTGGCGAGCACCAGCCCTTCCGCCTCGAGCACCTGGGGCTGGCAGCCGCTGTCCTCGAAGGACTCGAGAAAGCTCGCGACGTGCTCGCGCTTCACGAGCGCGGTGGTCACCACCCCGTGCGTGCGGTCGCCGGCGAGCAGGTTCCAGTCGATGAAGATGTCTTCGAGGTCGAAGGGGGTCTCGGCCTCGATCTCGAAGGGAATCGCCTGGGCCAGGCGGCGGGGGTCGCTGAAGGGAAACTCGAGGCGACGGCTCGAGAGCCGGCGGGCGGGCAGGGCGCAGGCCACCTGGTCCGTCGGAAGACCCTGCGTGGAGAGGAAGTTCTGGAGCTGCGGGGCGAGCGGTCCCGTCGGGTCGCTGCGGGGCTCGACCCGGAGCGCGCCGGGCTGGAGGCTGCCCGGGGAGACCTTCAGCTCGGCGGCCTTCAGAGCGTGGCTCCCCACGTCCAGCCCGAGCACGCTTCTCTGGAACAACGCCATGGCCTCGAATCCGCTCCTCGATCCGCCGAACGACTCCAGCGCCGGTCCGCGTCCTGCCCGTGTCGTCTCTTCGAACCCGAAGCCTGGGCTCTCCGTTCCAGAATTCTCGTAGCGACTACTGCGGACCCCGCAGGCGGCGCCAGGATAGCAGCTGTGGGCCATCCAGAGAGCGGGTGTCGACGATCGCCTCCATGCGCCGGACGAGCGCCCCGACCCGCGCCTCGGCCACGACCCGGAAGACCCGGGCCCGGGCGGGGAGCGTCGTCTCGGGATAGATCGAGCCCTCGCCGAGGCCGACCTCGCTCGGTGGCACGCAGCGGTCGGGATCCGATCCCGAGTCCAGGCAGACGAGCTTCTCCTCCTCGGTGCGGAGCTTCCAGATCTGGCGGACCGTCTGCTCGTCGACGAGCCGACGGTCGCCGCTCGGTCCCGAGTAGACGAGCCGGAGGACCCACGGCGGCGCCGTGTTCAGGTTGATGCCCTCGGTCCCGCCGATCGGGTGCACCGTCAGATAGGGACGCATCGCCTCGAGAAGCAGGGGATCGACGCCCTCCACGAGTCCGATCTCCTCGAAGGAGAGGAAGGGCCGGTTGGGGGCTCGGTAGGGCGGCTGCTGGCGCACGTAGTAGGCATTCTCGTCGCGCCCGTTCTGCGCCGTCTCGCCCTCGTCCATCCAGTCGATCAGGTTCTCTGCGATCGCCCGCAGGTCGTAGCTCTTGTCCTCGGGACGGGCCTCGATCCCCTGGACGATGTAGTCGAGTACCGCTTCGAGGTAGAGGATGGCCTCCTCTTGGTCCTCGATCGAGGTCTCGGCGGCGTCGGGCTCCTCGGCCTCTTCATCCGCCTCGACGGCGGGCGGGACCAGCGCGTTGACGTTCAGTCGCGCCCCCGCATCCTCGACCTCGAGACGCAGGCTCCGCCCGGCGTCGAGCTCGATCGGGAGCCCGTCGAGGCCCTGCCAGAGCTCGCCCGGACCGGTGCCGGCCGCGGCGGGCGAGAGCCCCCCGCCCGCGTCTCCGCCGCCGCTCGCTCCGGCCCCGGCGGAGGCCTGCTCGTCCTGCAGACGGATCAGGAAGAGAGCGGCCTCCGCGATGCGAAGTCCTCCGCGCGCCAGTGCGTCGGCCTCTGCCGCCGCCGTCCGATTGCGGGCGATCGTCACGTTGATGACGGCGCGGCGCTGGAAGAGATAGACCGCCGTGATCAGCAGCATGATGATCACGAGCACGATGAGCAGCGCGATCCCTCCGGATCTGCGGTGACTTCGCGGGGGGGCGGGGGCGGTCGTCTGCGGGGCGCGACTCATGATCCGCAGACCTCCGGTGCGCGGCTCGCGATCTCGGGCCAGGCGGTCTCGATCTCGCTCCAGCAGACGCTGCTCGGGCTCGAGAGCACGTCACAGAGCTCTTCGTCGCCGCCGCAGTCGGCGTCGAGGAGCGTCTGGTACCAGGAGGGATCGCCGTCGTCGAGGCAGCTCGAGATCGTGTAGCAATCCTCCTCCTCCTCGAGTCCGCCTTCCTGCCCGAGCTCGACCAGGGACGCCACGTCGAGGGGGCGCATGGGCAGGGCGACCCGCCGGGTCTGCAGCAGCCCCGGGACGACGATGGAGCCGTCGTCGGTCTCGCCCTCGCGCGCCCTGCGCTGCAGGCGGATCGAGATCTCTGCAGCGCGGGGCAGGGCCTGCTCGGGCGGCTGGAAGGCGGAGTCCCACTCGTCCACCCACTCGTCCTGGCCGTCGAGCCAGCGTACGCCGAACTCCGAGACGCCGACGGCGAGCCGCGCGGAGCCGGGCGCGTCCGCGTCGGGAAGGCGCCGGCCGGCCTCGCTGGGCGGACGCGACGAGCGCCAGCGCCAGAGCACGAGATCCCCGTCCCGATCCTCTTCGAGGAAGTAGGCGACCTCGACCCAGGTCGATGCATGCTCCGCCAGGCTGCTGCGCGGCGCGTTCTGGGTCACGAAGCGGAGCCGGGTGGCGCCCTGATCGCTCGAGTCCAGGGCGAGGAACTGCCAGGGGTGATCTCTCGGGTCG
>CAYXLY010000430.1:0-4248 GCA_964466005.1 uncultured Spirochaetaceae bacterium
CTCGATGTCCATCAGGGGGATGGTACAGCCGTCGCCCTGGCGGACCGACCGGAGATCAACATGAGGGGGCCGGCCGGCGTCTTCTCCAGCGGGGAGGAGTGGACTCATGCCTTGAGGGGCTACGATTCAGTGGCCTACTTCACTGAAGGCAGGCCGGTCAGGGGAATCGATGCATTCGCCTCCCGCCATCGCGGTGCGCCCTTCCGCTTCTCGAGCGCCGAGCACAAGGCGCTCTTCGATGCGGATCCCGACCGCTACGTCCCTCGATTCGGCGGCTATTGCGCCTACGCCGTCAGCCAGGGATCGCTCGCCTCGGGGGATCCATTGGTCTGGGACATCCACGAGGGGAAGCTCTACCTGAATCTGAATCGGGACATCCAGCGACTCTGGAAGACACGGAAGGAGCAGTTCATCGAGGATGCGGAGAAGCGCTGGTCCGGGATTCTCGCAGAATGATTCGACCATCCGGCGGCCGGTCGCGAGGACGTTCGGCGGGCGTGCCCCCGCCGAGCCTTCCTCGCGCGTTTCTCGTTCTGCCTGCCCCAACGGTCTGTCGGGGCGACTTCTCGGATGACCCCTACGAAGAGCCCGGCGCCCCTGTCGGAGAGGATCGGGCCGCGAACGGAGAAAGGACGACATGGACGTGAAACGATTCGGCCTCATTGCGATGATTCTGGTGGCCTCGGCCTCTCTCGGCGCCGCGGAGCACGGAAGAGAAGCTGCGGGCGAGGACGGACTGGTCCGTTCCCGAAGCCCCTACGGAGTCGAAGAGACGCTCGATCGCTTCGAGAAGGCGGCAGCCGAAAAGGGGCTGAACGTGTTCGCTCGGATCGACCACGCCGAAGCAGCCGATCGGATCGGCGCCGAGCTGCGGCCGACGGCCTTGCTGATCTTCGGGAGCCCCGAGATCGGAACCCGGCTGATGCAGAGCCGCCAGACGATCGGCATCGACCTGCCCCTGAAGCTGCTGGCCTGGCAGGACGCCGAGGGCAGGACCTGGCTCGCCTACCCCGCCCCGTCCCTTCTCGTGCGCCGTCACGGCATCCGTGATCGGGAAGAGGTCGTGGCCGGAATGGAGAAGGCACTGGCCGGCCTGGTGGCTGCGACGACCGCACGGTCATGATCCGAATCGGGCCGGTCCGCTCGACGATCGAAGCCGGTTCTGCTTCCGGGGCTCGCGCCTCTCCCTTCGTTGCTCTGCGCAGCGGCCTTCTCGTCTTCTTCCTGGCGGCCGGTCTCGCTCCAACACGCGCGTTTGCCGAGAGCCCTCCCGAGGCGGACTGGCGGGAGATCGCGTCGGATCGTCAGATGACGGTGATGGCCGCGTTCCAGGAGAACGGAATCTGGCTACGGGTGATCGGGGAGCTCTCCTATCCGCGCGAGGACGTCTGTCGCGTTCTCTCGGCGGTGGAGCGATACCCGGACTGGTATCCGGGGCTCGTCGGTACGCGCCTGCTCGAGGGGTCGGACCGCTCGGACGTTCCTCTGCTCTACGGTCGTTTCGAGCCGCCCTGGCCTTTCGACGACCGGGACTACGTGGCCGAGCAGCACTGGCAATGGATCGAGGACCGGCTCCATCTGGAGAGTCGCGGCGTGGAGCATCCGCAATGGCCACCGGAGAAGGATACGGTCCGGCTTCGCAATCTCTTCATGCAGTGGCGTCTGACGGATCTCGGAGAGCGGACGGGGCTGGAGCTCGTCTATCTGGAGCCGGTGGACTCATGGTACCGTTCGATCCTGGCTCGAATGCTGGCCGCGTTCGCCCGCGATCTGCTCGCGAATCTCGACGCGCTCGGTCCCGGGATCGCCGCGGCTCCGTCGACGCCTCGCTGCGCTGCCGGGCCGCCACCGCGATCCTCAGGTCCTCCGTCGAGCGATCCGCGGCCATCCTGGGGTGGAGCGAGACGACGAGACGACGAGACGGACAGACGAGAGATGGCCCTCGAAGGAATCGACCGCATCCAGGAGAGTCACGCGATGAATGGGAGAGAGGAGAGAACGCGATGAATGCAAGAGGAGAGAGAATGGGGAGGCTCGAGCGCCGGGTCACGGGAGCCCTGCTCATCGGGCTGCTCTCGGCGGTGATGGGGACGCATGCCCTGGCAGAGGAGCCGCGGAGCCTCGATCCCGAGACGGCCCACGAGTGGGTCCGGGAGGGCAAGCTCGAGCTCGTCGATGTCCGCCGGCCTTCGGAGTGGGCCGAGACCGGGATTCCCGAAGACGCCCACCCCTTGACCTTGCATGGTCCCCGGGGTCTGGAGGGGCTGCTCGACCAGATCGAGACCCTCACGAGAGGCGATCGGAGCACGCCCGTCGGTCTGATCTGTCACTCCGGCACGCGATCGGCCCATGTCCGGAAGGCGCTCGAGGAACGGGGCTACAGCGCCGTCCATGATGTGAGTGCGGGCGTGGTCGGGACCTATCTGACGCCCGGCTGGGTGGATCGAGGCCTCCCGGTCGAGACCTACGACCCGGAGAAGCCTCCTTCTCCGGGTGTCGTCCCTGACTCCTGGAGTTCTCTCATGGGCCTGTGATGGGCCTGTCATGGGCCTATCATGCATGGACCTGTCGTGGCCCTCTCATCGGCCCCTCGGTCACGTGCTCCTTCGAGCGCCCTCCCGACCGGGCGCGGCATGCGAGTCGGGAGGGCGCCGGAGTGCGGAGGGCCGGTGCTCCGCGTCCGTCAGCGGGTCTCGTCGGCGGCAAAGCCGGGCTGGACGACGTCCTCGATGTAGGCGGCCAACGCGGCGAGCTCCTTGGAGTCCCAGGGAAGCGGCTCCGCCTCCATCGGTTGCATCATGCAGAGCTGCACCATCTGGGGCGCCGTGATCTCCTCGAGCCCGGCCATGTTGCTCGCCATCGCGACCTCATGGGGATAGGGCTTCTTGAAGGTCTTCTTGAACTGTCCGTTCATCATGTGGCAGTTCTGGCAGGAGAGCCCGCTGTTGCCGATGCTGGGGTCCTCCCAGAGCTCGGCGCCGGTCTGGACGAGCTCCTCTCTCGGCGCCGAATAGGGCTCCTGCCCGGGGCCCCGCGTCAGCAGGGCGGGGTCGATGCTCGCGCAGGCCGTGACGACGACGGCCACCCCGGCGCCCAGCAGCCACCTCGTCCATCGCTTCGTTCGAAAGCCCGCTTCCTCTCCGTCTCTCTTCTCACGCACGCTCGTTCCTCCTCGTCATTCATTCGTCGTCCGCTCGCTCCCTGCGAGGCGTCCCTACCCGGTCGCTCGTCATCGCTGCCTCTTCGGCTTCTTCGAGACGATGTATGCGACCACGTCCTCGATGTCCTGATCCGTCTTCAGGGTCGCGGCCATCGGACGCATCGTCGCTCCGTAGACGTCTCGGGGATCGCTGCCCCGGATGCCCGCCTTGAAGTTCTTCAGCTGTCTGACGAGATACCAGGCGTGCTGGCCCGCAAGCTGGGGCGCCTGATTGTCCGGCTTGCCCCGAGCGTCTTCGCCATGGCAGGTCGAACAGATCCGGAAGAGCTTCTCTCCCCGATCGGCATCGCCTTCGGCTCGAGCCGTGGGGGCCCCCAGGATCGCCAGAACCATCAGCAACGGGGTGAGGGCAGGGCCCGGAATTCTGCGCATGTTCATGTTCCTTTTCTCGTCTTACGGGATGTCCCGTGTGAATCGAGCTCTCTTCGAGAGCTCCATCTTCCCGGCTCGGGATCGAGGTGGATCCTGTAGCGACGCGAGGTTGGGGAGGCGCGTCTCACGTCTCCCCGAACCCGGCTCTGGTCTCGTCCGACGGACCTCACCCGGCCTGACGTCGGCGATGGGCAAGGGTCGATGCGGAGACGCCGTAGGAATCGGGAGTCGCGACGCCGAGCCGCGAGAGCGCCAGCCGGATCAGGGCATAGTGGTGGACCGTATGGCTGGAGACGAAACGCAGCTCGCGCGCCAGGCTGGACTGTGTCCAGTCCTCGCCTTCATCGGTGCGGACCCGGAGCGTCTTCGCCGCGTCGAGGCTCGTCAGACTCTCGAGCTCCCGGCGACATCGATCGATCTCCCGCAGCGCGACCTCGCGATCGGACTCGATCTCGGGCCTGCGCTTGCGCGCCGTGTAGTCGACGATTCCGGCATCGATTCCCGAGAGCAGACAATCGACGTAGTCGATGACGTGGCGGGTATGCGCGCCCGGTGTGGCGCCCGGCATCGCCTCGGGATCGAGGGCGAAATGCTCGTCGGCGAGAGCCTCGAGGAGTGCGCCGCCTTCCTCGAGCAGCCGCATGCAGTCGCGAGCC
>CAYXLY010000431.1:0-4248 GCA_964466005.1 uncultured Spirochaetaceae bacterium
CGCTCCGCCGGGAACTCGAGATTCGCGGCGTCCCCCTGGACGTAATCGATCCGCCCGGCATCCCGGAGACTCTTCTGCGCGTGCTTCAGGTAGGGATAGCTGAGGTCCAGGCAGGTGATCTTGGCGGCCGGAAACGCCTTGGCCACCGCCTGCGTGCCCGCTCCGGTGCCGGCGCCCAGCTCGAGGAAGCGGAGCCCCCGCCCTTCCTGTGCACCGAAACGCGCCCGAAGCGGCGGCAGCACCAGCCGCCGCATGGCGTCGGCGCCTCCGCGGAAGAGCAGCTCGACCTGATGCTCGTAGAGGTCGGCCGAGCGCTCGCTCAGATAGCCGTCGGTCTGGTGATGGAAGTTGCGCCGATAGTAGGCCGGCAGCTCGTCGAGCCAGACTCGCGCCTGGGCGCCGAAGTCGCGATGACGATGGGCCCGGCGCCGAGAGGCCACTCCCGTGCTGTCGGCCAGGATCCGGAGCAGCCGCGCACCGTGGCCCAGCGGGTCCCGGGGCGCCAGCACCGAGAGCGGAACGACGCCCCGGCCGATCTCCTGCGCGTCGCGTTCGAGCAGCGCCCTCAGGCGGGCGAGAGTGACCTCGACGGCCTCGGGCGGCGGCGGCTCGTGCTTCGCATCGCGCCCGGGCCTCTGCAGCCAGAAGAGCGGAAGGCTCTCGGCGAGAAAGAGCTGGCTCCGCAGGGTCTGGATGCCCAGGGCGATCGCCGCCGTGGGGTTCTCCGTCTTCCAGTGGCGGAGATCCCAGCCCCGGGCGATCTGACCGAGCAGGCGCGCCGCCGGCGGCAGCCTCTGCTCGAAGCGGCTCTCGGGCATCTCTTCCTCGGGACTTCCTCAGGGCTCTTCCACTCCGACCTCGGACGCTCCGATCCCGGACGCGTGCCGCGATGAGTCGGCCCTTGCGGCGTACGCGCCGCGGAGCATAGCCCCGGGATCTCCCGGGTTCAGACCGTCCCGTCGGGCCGGGGCTCCGGCCGAGGGAGCCCGAGCTGCTCGGCGGTCTGCGCAATGCTCGCCAGGGGGCGACCGACCTCCCGGCAGAGCGCGATCGCCTCGCGCAGGAGCTCCTCGTTGGTGGGGCTGCGATCGGGCGAGTAGAACTCCTCCACGCCGACGTGGAGATGGCCTCCGCGCTCGAGAGCGAGCCGGGCCACGGGCGTCTCCATCAGGTCGCCTCCCCAGACCGAGACCGACCAGGGCAGTCCGGAGCCCTCGAGCATGTCGAGATAGGCGAGCAGTCCGTGCCGGGTGGGCGGAAGCCCGAAGGAGACGCCCGGCTCGGTCGACATCAGGCCGTACTCACCCCCGAAATAGAGCTTCACCATCGCGCCCGCCGGCAATCGGCCCGCGCGGGCCCAGCTGAGCGTCGTGCGCAGGGCGTTCGGCTCGTAGATCCCGAGCGCCGGCCCCATCCCATGGGTCTGGCAGAACGCGAACGCCGTCCGGATGTCGTCGTAGGAGACGGCGTAGACGCCGCCGACCGGCAGCCCCTCCGCGTCCGGGGCGCCGATGTTCGTCGAGCCCGGATCGAAGGCACAGATGGGGACGGGGATCTCGCGTGCGATCAGCTCGATGTGCGCGAGCCGATCGGCCATGGACGGAGCGCCGGTCAAGGTCGGGTACCAGAGCGCGTCGGGTCGCCGGGCGAGGACCGGGCGCCAGGCGGCGAGATAGTCGTCCGCAGCCTCGCGGCCGGTGAGGAAGATGTCGCGATTGTGGGCGTGGACGATGGCGGCGCCGAGCTCGAAGCAGCGCAGGGCCTCCGCCGTGATGGCCTCGGGCGTCCGGACGACGTGAGGGTTCTTCTCGGGCGAGGTCATGCCGTTGATCGCCGCCTCGAGGATCACCGGCGTCTCACTCTCGATCATCGAATCGGGCCTCCGCTGCGGGCTCTCGGTCGCTCGCGACTCGAGCCCGGGGAACCTACTCCGAGCCGGCGAGCGATGCCGGTCCCGTGGGGCCCCTCTCAAGTCCAGAGCCAGGAGATCCGATTCCAGGAGAGCCGTGACGGGGCCATCTCCCCCGTCCTCCCCCTCGTTCGTGAAGAGAGGTCCTGCATGCCGGTCCGTTCGAATCCGCCCCTGGTCCGAGCGCTTCGTCTCCTGCTCGTCGCTGCGATGCTCGCCGCGACCGGCGGCTGTGTCGGACCCGCCTGGAAGAGGGCCCTGGAGGACGACACGCCGGCTGCCTACTACCGCTTCATGCGGGATCATCCGGAGTCCCGATACGCAGAAGACGCGCAGGAACGGCTCGACTTCCACAAGCTCCGGCGCAGCCCGAGCCTGGGGGGCTTCGAGGCCTTTCGTGAGCGCTACCCGGGCAGCGAGCTGATCGATCGGCTCCGCCCCGCTCTCGAGGAGCCGGCCTACGAGGTCGCGCGGGCCCGGGGCACGGCGGAGGCCTATCGCGCGTTCGTGGACGCCTTCGCCGACGGTCTCCATGCCGCTCGCGCGCGAGGGAACGCGATCTACATCGAGCAGGAGGGCTTCGGGGGAGACCCCGAGGCGCTGGCGGTCTTCGCGCGAGCCCATCCCGAGAGCGACTTCGCCGCCGAGGCCCGCAGGACCGCCGAAGCGGTCCGGGCCCGCGCAGCCGGCTCGATCGACCGGGTCGGACTCGTGCTCGACGTCGCCTCCACCACGCCCGAGGCAGGACGGATCCGCCAGGCATTCGTCGACCGCATCGAGGATCTGGCTCGGGCCGTGGGCGTCGAGGTCGTGGAGCTACCCGAGCTGATCGAGCCCGGGGAGGCGGACGCCTATCCCGCCGCGCGCATCGAGGTGAGACACACGGAGCGGGAGGTCGAGACGTCGATCCAGGGCGGGGATCTGGCGCGCCCCGCGCGAGTCGGAGAGACCGAGGTCGTGCTGCGCGACGCACCGGAGGGCGAGGCAATCTTTCATCGGCAGTTCACGCTTCGCGTGGAGGCCAAGGCCCATGTGCCCGGCACCTCCGTTCTCTTCTCGGCGGTGGCCCCGAGATATTGGGACGAGCTCTTCATTCCGGTCGCTCGCTGGCGCAACGACCGCGCGGTCCGCCCGCCGATCGCGCTCGACTCGACGGTGGTCGACGTCGACGGTGTGGGGGATCGGGTCGTGGTGCTCTATGAGGACGGGGACTTCGACGTCCTCGGTCTGGCGGATCCGACCCGGCCGGTGACGCTCGTGGGCTACGAGCGGAGCGAGGACCACGAGAAATGGTCCGGCGTACAGGTGCTGGGATCGCGGGTCGCGCTCTATGGCGAGGAGGGGCTCGAGCTCGTGCGCTTCACGTCGGAGGGACCGGTCGCCGAGGCCAGCTGGACGCGGGGTCGGATCGGCCGGGTGCTGTCGATCGCTCCGCTCGGCGAGGCCCTCATCGTGAGCGGCGCCGGGGGCCTGCAACGGCTCGATCCCGCCACCGGATCCCTGCGCAGGATCATGCGAAGGGTGGTCTTGAGCGTAGCGGCAGCGGCGGACGAGGTGCTGGTCTTCGCGGATGGCGAGTCGGTCTACGTCTCGGATCTGGAGCTGCTGGGCCAGAATCGCGTGATCGCTCAGATGAAGCTCGGGAAGACCTTCGGACCGGACCACGTGCGGGTCCTGGACGACACGGCGATCGTGACCGGTCCGGGCGGAGTGCTGGTGATCGACCTCGCGGATCCGAGGAGTCCGCAGGCTCTCGCGAAGCTCTCGACCCGAGAGGTGGGCGAGATCTCCGATGCGACCCGGGTGCGGGGGCGGATCTTCCTGGTGGGACAGCGCGGGCTGCAGCTGCTCGATCGATCGCTTCGACGCGTCGAGGAGACGATCGACGTGGGCGAGCGTCGCCGGGTCGCCGTGATGGGACGACACCTGGTGACGGCGGATCCCGCCGGTCTGCAGGTCGTGGACGCGACGCCCTGGGCCGAGGCCGGGAGTGTTTCCCGGATGGACGAGCCCCTGCCTGCCTCGGCGGAGGCCTCCCGCGAGCGATCGTCCCTGGACGGATCGGACCGCTAGCATCCTGTTCCGGAAGCTCGCCTGCATTCGGTCGCGTCTGCGGGCCGCTCGCTGCGTTGCGCTCGGTCGCGCTCGGGCCGGGCTCTTCGCGCTCCCCCGGTCGCCTCTCTTCGTGAAGCCCGGAGCGGCTTCAGCCCGTGGAACGGGTGCGCGTGGCGGGCTCTCCATCGGGATCCGTGCCTCAGGGCTGCCCGATGTCCCTCGGCGCGAGTCCCGTCCGGAGATCGGAAGAGCACACGTCTGAACTCCAGTCACTCCGGAGAATC
>CAYXLY010000432.1:0-4242 GCA_964466005.1 uncultured Spirochaetaceae bacterium
CCGTCCATCCGGGGCATCGCGAGGTCGAGCGTGATCAGGTCCGGCTCCAGCTCGAGCGTCTTCCGCAGAGCCTCCTCGCCGTCCCGGGCGACGCCGACCACCTCGACCAGCGGAGAGCTCTCGAGCATCCGCGTGATCGTCTGGCGGGAGAAGGCCGAGTCGTCGATGACCAGGACCCGTATCGCCTCGAGGCGCGTCATTCGTCCACGCCTCCCCTCTCCCCGGCCTCGATCCCGATGGCGGCCAGCGCATGCCAGGAGTCGACCCGCTCCTCCCCGGGAACCGGTCGGCGATAGACCAGATCGTGCTCCAGGGACTCGAGCTCGAAGTCGGAGGTCACGTTGATCAGGGACTCGGAGTGACCCAGCAGCAGGTAGCCTCCGGGCTCGAGCTTGTCGTGGAAGGTCCGGATCACGTGCTTCTTCGCCTCCGCGTCGAAGTAGATGATCACGTTCCGGCAGATGATCACGTCCATGGCCCCCAGCAGGGAGACCTTGGAGTCGTCGAGCAGGTTCATGTGGATGAAGTCGACGTGACGCTTGACCTCGTCCGAGATGCGATGGAGTCCATCCTTCTGGAGGAAATACCGTTCGCGCAGCAGGGGCTCCGTCTCTCGGAAGGACGCCTCGCGGTAGATGCCCCGGCGCGCCTTGGCGAGGACCGATCGGGAGATGTCCGATGCGTAGACCCTGAAGTCGACTCCGGGGACCAGTCCCGCCTCGAGACCCAGCATCACCACCGAGAAGGGCTCCTCTCCGCTGGCGCAGCCGGCCGACCAGATCGAGACCGGCCGCTTGCCTCGAGTCTTCCGCAGCTTCATCTCGGGGATGACCTCTCTCACCAGAGCGGTCAGCTGGGATCGTTCACGAAAGAAATACGTCTCGTTCGTGGTCAGGACGTCGACGATCCGCCAGAACTCCTCCTCCGCGTGGGGGCCATTCCGGAGCTGATAGAGATACGACGCGACCGAGGTCGCCTGGGACTCCTCGAGCAGCCGGACCAGGCGTCTCTCCACGAGGAAACGGGTCGCTTCGTCGAAGTGGAGGCCGCACCGACGCCTGAGGAGATCCGCGAAGATGCGGAACTCCGAATCCGAGAGCTGAAGCGGGTTGGATGCGTCGTTCATGATCCGCCCGTCACTCTTCCAGACGACGCGTCGCGCGCAGGATCACCTCGCGAACGAAATCGTGCTTCTCGGACTCGAGCCTCCGGAGCAGGGCGGGCAGGCTGCGGCGAGCGCCTCGATCGACCAACAGCTGGATCACCTCCGCCCGGACGGACCAGTCCGGATGCCCCACCAGCTCGATCAGACGATCGACCGCCTCCTCGCCTCCATGGGCCGCCAGACAGGCGACGGCGGCCCGGACGACCTCCGACTCCGGGCGATCCAATCCGAGGGACGCGATCGAGGCCGCCTCGGGACCGCCCATCTCGAGCAGCGACTCGCAGCCCGCGAGAGCGACGACGGCGGTGGCCTCCAGAGCCGACCGGACCATCGCGTACACCTCGTCGGAAGGGCTCCGTGAGGCGGCGTGAAGCCTCCCGATGGCGCGCAGGGCGACGGCCACGACATGCGGGTCCTCGTCCAGGAGCAGCGGCCGCAGGTCCTCCACGGCCTCGAGCCGCCCCGACTCTCCGAGGACCTGAGCGGCCGCGATCCGAACCGTCCCCGACTCGTCGACGAGCGCGAGGCGGAGCGGCTCTTCGGTCAGGTCGAAGGAGAGTCGCGAGAGCGCGAGGACTGCAGCACGCCGGACTGCGGGCGACTCGTCCTTCAAGAGGTAGCCGATGATCGGCTCGTCCCGGGGCTGCCCGATCCGGCCGAGCACCCGCGCGACGGCCAGCCGCACGGGCTCGAGCGCGTCTCCCAGCCGGCCGGAGAGGATCTCGATCAGGCCGCCCTCGCCCGGGGCGACGTCGCTCCCCGGATGGCCCGCCATCTCGACGAGCGCCTCGATCAGCGCGGAGACCTCCTCGCGGGCCTCGAGTGCGTCGTCGAGGGCCGCCGCCTCGAGGCAACGCACGAGGTCGGGGACCCGATCGAAATGGCCTCCGCGGCCGAGCGCCAGGGCCGCCTCGCAACGCAGCTCCGGATCCGGACCGTTCAACGCACTCACCAGCAGCTGGCCTGCCTCCGGCCCGCCCGTCCGACCCAGCACGCGGCAGGCCTTCCGTTTGAGGTCGAAGTCGAGGCCCTCCCAGGCGGACTCGAGCGCCGCCGAGAAGACCGACCCCATCTCCATCAGCGTCGCTTCCGCCAGACCGCTCAAGCCCTCGTCCCGAGCCGCTCGCAGGATCGGCAGGATCGCCCGCTCGTCTCCGAGCAGTCCGAGGAACTGCACCAGCACCAGCCGATGTACGAGATCGACGCTCTCCAGTCGATGGCAGGCGGAAGAGACCAGACGATCATCGGAGCCCGCCGACTCGCGGATGCGTCGTCGCACCCTCTCGGCCTCCGCACCGTCCATCCGACCGATTCGCTGGAGCAGAGCCTCCATCGCTGCCTCGCGCGTCGAGACGCGAAACGAGTCCAGCGCCTTCAGCAGCTCGTCGATCGCGGCGGGCTCTTCGGAGGTTCCCAGGATCGCGAGGGCGGCAGGACGGAGCAGCGGCTCCTCCAGGCTCCCGCGCAGATCCGAGAGCGACACCTCCGCCTCCATGTGCGCCAGGGCCCGCAGCGCCGAGAGCCGGACCAGGATCTCTTCGTCCGGCTCGATGGCCGTGTCGACCAGACGCGGCATCTCCTGTCGGCCGCCGATCACGCCGAGTGCCTCTGCCGCGGCGCCTCTCACGTTCGGATCCGCGTCACGGACCGCCTCGACGAGGCCGGCCCGCGCTGCGGCGTCCCCGATGGCGGCCAGCGCATCGATCACCAGCTTTCGCACGTCGGCGTCGTCGCTCTCGAGCTCTCGGACGAGGCGCTCCGTCACGCGGGCTCCGCAGGCGACGAGCGCCTCGAACGCCGAGTTTCGACGCCCGGGATTGTCCCCGTCCGCCAGCGCCCGGATCAGATGCTCCTGCACGGAGGCATCCCCGCGAGAGGAGACCAGGCCTTCGACGGCCGCCTTGCGCACCCGCCAGCCCTCGTCTCCCAAACGATCGACGAGCCTCGGAATCGCCTCGTCCTCCGGGAGCAGCACGAGCTGCTCCACGGACATCCGACGCATCTCCTCGTCCGCGCTCTCGAGACCTTCGAGGATGGAGGCGCGCTCCGCCGGGCTCACTCGGGAGGTCATGAAGCACCGACCCGTTCTGCCGCCACCCGCTGCAGCTCGTCGAGGATGAAGTCCCTCTCCGCGCGCACCTCCTCCCCGATGCGCTGACGAAGCAGGGCGCGCGCCTCCTGGATCTCGAGGTCGAGCACCTGCTCGAGCGTGCCCTCCCGACTCGCCCGATCGAATTTCTCCGGCTGGTAGAGGAGCATCTCCGAGACCGCGATGCGAGCGAGTCGGGCCGCGTGCTCCCGCTCGGTCGCCCGCTCGGGGTCCACGGCCTCGGGCTCTGCGGCAGGCTCCGGTCGATCCGGCACGGGAGGCGCCGGGCTCGCCGTGGGGTTCGGGGACGCCTCCGGCGGAGCCGCGGATCTTCCCGCAGCCATGCCCTCCGGCTCCTGAACCGGCATGCCCGCGTCCTTCAGCAGCGGGAGCAGACCCTCGGGCAGGTCCGGCTGCTCCAGATAGGCGTCGGCCCCGTAGAGATCGGAGGGATCCCGCCGATAGCGGTCGCGATGATGAATGGTCCCCACCAGCATCACCCGGGTATTCCGGAGGCTCTCGTTCCGCTTCACCACCTCACAGACCTGGAACCCGAACATCTTGGGCAGGCCCGCGTCGAGCACCACCGCGCTGGGCCGCATGCGCTGGATCGCGAGCATGGCCTCCACGCCGTCGTGCACGACGTGGGGCACGAGCCCCCAGCCCGCGATCGCGGCGGCGCTCTCCTTGGCTCGCTCCTCGCTCGGATCGGCGACCAGGACCAGGCGCGCGGGATCGACCTCTCCGATCGGCTCGCTGGGATCCGTCCACGGAGTCGGGCTCGGGGCGGAGGCCGACGGCTCCTCCGCGGCGCGCGGCTTCGGTGCGCGGACCAGGAAGACCGCGGAGCACCGGGTGCAGCGGAGCTTCGATCCATCCGCGCCGATCCGACTCGCGTCGACGCGATAGCGTGCACTGCATTTGGGACATCCGGCAATCATCGACAAACCCCCGCACTCCGGCCGCTCGGCCCGAGCGTGATCAAGAA